>NZ_JBSFIH010000012.1:0-186691 GCF_053597455.1 Streptomyces sp. NPDC001393 | reverse complement strand
ACGGCCTCTGTGCGCAGCGGGTTGATCTCCGAGACGGCGCCGACGAACGTGGTCTTGCCCACGCCGAAGCCGCCCGCCACCACGATCTTCGCGGAGGTGGTGGAGCGGGAAGGACCGCCGCTAGAGCTTGCGAAGTCCACTGAGCACCCTTTCGAGCAGTGTCACGTCTGGCTGGCCACCGGCGTTCTCGTCGCCGCCGGGCTGATGGATGGCGACCAGGCCCGCCTCCGCCAAGTCGGCGACGAGGATCCTGGCCACGCCGAGGGGAATCGTCAGGAGCGCGGAGATTTCGGCTACCGACTTGATCTCCCGGCAGAGGTTGCAGATCCGCTGATGCTCGGGCAGCTGGCCCTGCATCTGGTGCGGAGCAGCGGTGGTGTGCACCAGCGCCTCGATGGCGAGCTGGTAGCGCGGGCGGGTCCGGCCGCCGGTCATGGCGTACGGACGCACCAGGGGGTTGTTGGATGCCGAGGCCGGCGCCGGCTCGGGGCGGCGCTGGGGCTGGACCGGCTGGATGCGCGGGGCCGGAGGCTGGTCGTACGGCGACGGGCCCGGCCCCTGCGGGGCGTACGGCTGCCGGTGGCTCGGGGCGGAGGGGAAGTTGTACCGGTTCGCGGAACCGTCGCCCTGACCCTGGGCAGGGCCGTACGACCAGTTGCCCGAATTCGAACCGCCTGGGGGTGTTGCCACTCTCTTCTCCTCCTCCGACTGCGCCGGGCACCCATCCGTGTGGAGCCGCGTCCCGAAACCTTACGGCCCCGGGACGGAATTACGCATCGTCCCTTAATTAGTTGAGAAGGCTTCCCTGGAGCTCCGCGCGGAGATCCGGGGTGAGGACCGTGCCCGCGCGGTCCACCAGAAGGGCCATCTCGTACCCGATGAGGCCGATGTCCGCTTCCGGGTGGGCCAGTACGGCGAGCGACGAGCCGTCGGAGATGGACATGATGAAGAGGAATCCCCGCTCCATCTCCACAACCGTCTGATTCACGTTGCCCCCCTCGAAGATCCGGGAGGCGCCTGCCGTCAGAGACGTCAGACCGGAGGCGACGGCCGCGAGCTGGTCGGCGCGGTCGCGGGGGAAGCCTTCGGACATCGCCAGAAGGAGTCCGTCGGCGGAGACCACCACCGTGTGGGACACCCCCGGGGTGTTGTCCACGAAGTTGGTGATCAACCAGTTCAGGTTCTGTGCCGCCTGGCTCATCGGGCTCACACTAACGCTCCTGGTTGTAGGTGCTGTCAGGACCGAAGCCCTGGCCGTTCGTTTCACTGCCTGCGCTGCGTCCGCGCTGGACGCCCCTGCGCAGGTTGCTCAGCCTGCCCCGGACGTCCTCCGGAGCGCGGGAGACCTGTGGGCCTCCCTGGGGGGTGGTTTCGGCGGAACCCGAGACCAGGTTGGCCTTGGGCACCCGCCGCGGCAGGCCCGAGGCGGTGACCCCGCCTGCCTTGGGCTTCCGGAGCTGGGACGCCTGCTGCCAGCGCTCGTCGTTCTGCGAACGCCAGCCGCTGTCGCCGCCCGCCGCCGGGGTGTTGCCCGGTGCCGGAGCTTCCTGCTGCACGCGCGCCGTACCACCCGCGGTACCCGAGCCGTTGGAGCCGCTCGCGACGGATCCGCGGCGGGGCAGCCCGGCGTCGGTCAGCTCGTGGGCGGCGGGAGAGGCCGGTCCCGGACGGTCGAAGCCTACGCGGTTCCGCTCACTTGCGTCAGCGGCCTGCGAGGATTCCGTTTCCGGAGCGTAATGGGCCGGATAGCCGTTCTGGTAGCCGTCCTGCTGGGGCTGCTGCGGCCAGTCGTCCTGGTACGACGGGGCGGCCGGCTCCGCATAGGCGGGGTCCGGGTAGCCGCCGTTCGCGGAGAAGGCGTCGGACTGCGGCAGTTCGCCGTTCGGCGCGTAGAACTGCTCGTCGTACGGCTTGTCGTACGACGACGCGTGCGAGGCCGAGGACGACTCCGTGTAGGTCTCCTGGTACGGCTCCTGGTACGCGGCCTGCTGCTCCTCGTACGCGGGCTCCTCGTACCGGGGCTGCTGCTCCTGGTAGGCGGGCTGCCCGCCGCGCAGCCGGTCCTCGTACCCGGCGGGCTCGACGGCCTCCTGCTGCGGCTGGCCCGGCTGCTGGCCGTGCGTCTGCGCCTCCAGGGCCGCCCGGCGCTCCTCGCGCATCAGGGAGCGGCCGACCGGGTCCAGATCGCGGATGTCGTCGGGGACGTCCACGTACCGGCTGTCGTCGAAGCCGAGTTCGGCGGCGGTGCGCATCGGCTGCGCCTGGTTGAAGTTCTCACCCTGGAACTGCTGCTCCGGGATGATCTGCGAGACGGTGAACTCCTCGCGGTCCAGCGGGGCCTCGCCGCCACCGCCGTGCGTGATCGCGTCCGGCAGCATGACCAGCGAGGTGGTACCGGCCTGCTCGCCCGAGGGGCGCAGCTGGACGCGGATGCCGTGCCGGTCGGACAGCCGGCCGACCACGAACAGGCCCATGCGCTGCGAGATCGCGGCGTCCACGGTCGGCGGGTTGGCCAGCTTGTGGTTGATGTCCGCGAAGTCCTCGGCGGTCAGGCCGATGCCCTTGTCGTGGATCTCGATCATGATGCGGCCGTCGGGCAGACGGGTCGCGGTGACGCGGACCTTGGTCTGCGGAGAGGAGAACGTGGTGGCGTTCTCCAGCAGCTCGGCCAGCAGGTGCACGAGGTCGGTGACCGCGCGGCCGTGGATCTCGGCCTCCGGGACGCCGGACAGCTCGATGCGCTCGTACTGCTCCACCTCGGAGGAGGCGGCGCGCAGCACGTCGACCAGCGGGACCGGCTGGTCCCAGCGGCGGCCGGGCTCCTCGCCCGCGAGGACCAGGAGGTTCTCGCCGTTGCGGCGCATACGGGTGGCCAGGTGGTCCAGCTTGAAGAGGTTCTCCAGCTGGTCCGGGTCGGCCTCGTTGTTCTCCAGGTCGGTGATCAGGGTCAGCTGGCCCTCGATCAGCGACTGGTTGCGGCGCGAGAGGTTGGTGAAGATCGCGTTGATGTTGCCCCGCAGCAGGGCCTGCTCGGAGGCGAGCCGGACCGCCTCGCGGTGCACCTGGTCGAAGGCGCGGGCGACCTCGCCGATCTCGTCCTTGGTGGTGATCGGGATCGGGGCGACCCGGGTGTCGACCCGGCCGGGGTCGGTGCGGGAGAGCTGGTCGACCAGCATCGGCAGCCGCTGCTCGGCGATGCCGAAGGCGGCGTTGCGCAGCTGGCGCATCGAGCGGCTCATCTGGCGGGCCACCGCGCCGGCCAGGATGAAGGCCAGCAGCAGGGCGACCACGACGACGGCACCGGTGATGAACGCCGAGTTCTTGGCGTCGTCGGCGATGCCGGAGGCCTCGTTCACGGCCTTGTCGGCCATGTCCGACTCGATCTGGCGGTAGGCGTCGAACTTGAGGGTGTTGACCGCCCACCAGTTCTCGGGGGTGATGCCCTTGAGTGCGAGCTGCTGACGTGCGGCGGGGCTGGTGGAGTCCAGCGTGGCGAGGGCCGTGACCATGTCCTTCGGGTCCGACGGCGGTGCCACGTAGTTCGGGTCCTTGGCCTTGGCCTGCTGCGCCATCGCCACGGCCTTGGTCTGGATGTCCTTCTTCTCCGCGTCCAGCTTCGCCGCGTCCGCCTCGGTGCCACCGCCGATGTACTCCTCGACGGCGATGCCCTCCAGGTAGGCGTAGGAGGAGAGGGAGACGCGCTGGGTCGCCAGGTTGGGGGCGTCCGGACCCGGCTTGACCAGCATGTGCATGCCGATCGACCGCTCCAGGGACAGCGCCGCCTTGGTGAGCGAGATGGCGTAGACGGTACGGCCGTAGGAGGTGATGTTGCCGGTGCCCAGGCCGAGCTCGTTGGCGAACTCCATCAGCGGGTGGGCGACCTTGACGTAGCCCTCCTCGGTCTGCACACCGGTGAACTTGGAGGTGTACGCGCCGGCGCGCAGCGTCTGCAGGAAGGGTTCGGCCTCGCGGAACAGCTTCAGCCGGCGCTCCAGGCCGGACTTGTGCGGCATGTTCTGCGCGGCCTGGTCGAAGGCGTCCGCGGCCTGGTCGGTCGTGTTGCGGGCCGCCGTGACGGTCGCCTTGTCCTTGGCGGTCTCCAGCTGGCCCTTGAGCAGCGGGGCGGCGGTGATGTCCCGCTCGTTGTAGAGCGCGTCGGCGTACGACAGCGAGGCGCGCACCAGGCGGGCGGTGTTCTCGGCGTCGCGGGCCTGCTGCCAGGTGTCGATCGAGGTCTTGACCTGGAAGCCACCCATGACGAGGCCGACCGCCACGGGTATCAGCAGGATCGCGTTCAGTCTGGTCGGCACGCGCCAGTTGCGCGGGGAGAACCGGCCGCCGCTCGGCGCGGGAGCGGCCGCCGGCTCCGCGCCGGTCACAGGGGTGGGCGCCGCAGCGCGCGGCGGCGGGGTGAAGTTGCCCCGCGCCGACGGCTCGGGACCGTTCTTGCTTCGCCTCACTCGACCAACAACCTCTCGGCGGTCGGCACCTACGTCGTGCCGCAGTCTCTCAGAGCCCGGTTCGTCATCGACCCCTCGATAGGTACGTCTTTGACTATTGGGCAGTTCAGGCATTCCAGCACGGGGACCAGTGCTCTTCCAAACAGCGGAAACCCCACGGTGATGCTCTTGTAAGGCCCAGATAAAACGGTCATAAAGAGCGAGCCCCGGCAAATGGCGGGGCGAATGTGAGCACAGCGGTACGGCGCGACCGCGTCGCGTGGTGATGCCGGGGGATTCCTCTGCCGAACTGTTATGAACACCGGAGCCGACCGTGTCAAAGGCCACAGTCGGCTCCGGCTTCCTTTACGACAACTGCCGTATGTGACGACGTACTTGAGTACGTACGTGTGTGCTACTTGAGCCGTGCCATCAGGGCGTGCTCGACCAGCGTGATCAGCGCACTCTTGGCGTCAGCCCGGTGCCGGGCGTCGGTCGTGATGATCGGGGTGTCCGGCCCGATCTGCAGCGCCTCCCGCACCTCCTCGGGAGCGTACGGCTGCTGGCCGTCGAAGCCGTTGAGGGCGACGACGAAGGGCAGGCCGCTGTTCTCGAAGTAGTCGACCGCGGGGAAGCAGTCGGCGAGGCGCCGGGTGTCCACGAGCACCACCGCGCCGATCGCGCCGCGTACCAGGTCGTCCCACATGAACCAGAAGCGGTCCTGGCCCGGCGTACCGAAGAGGTAGAGGATCAGGTCCTGGTCGAGGGTGATGCGGCCGAAGTCCATGGCGACCGTGGTGGTCGTCTTGTCTCCGGTGTGGGTGAGGTCGTCGATGCCGGCCGAAGCGGACGTCATGACGGCCTCTGTGCGCAGCGGGTTGATCTCCGAGACGGCGCCGACGAACGTGGTCTTGCCCACGCCGAAGCCGCCCGCCACCACGATCTTCGCGGAAGTGGTGGCCCGGCCCGCGTCAGAGCTTGCGAAGTCCACTGAGCACCCTTTCGAGCAGCGTCACGTCCGGTGCGCCGCCGTTGTTCTCGTCGCCACCCGGCTGGTGGATGGCGACCAGGCCGGCCTCGGCGAGGTCGGCGACCAGGATCCGGGCCACCCCGAGCGGCATGGCCAGCAGCGCGGAGACCTCCGCGACCGACTTGACCTCACGGCACAGGTGGCAGATGCGCTGGTGCTCCGGGAGCAGCCCCATGAGCGCTGCCGGGTCGGCCGTCGTGCTGATCAGCGCCTCGATGGCGAGCTGATAGCGCGGCCGCGTCCGGCCGCCGGTCATCGCGTACGGACGGACCAGCGGCTGGTCGCCCTCGTCCCCGTACGGGTCCGCGTACGGATCGTGATGGGCGGTGGGCGGGGTCATGAATCCTCCGGGCGGGACAGCAAGTCGGTCGGTCAAGCCGTCTGTCGGGGGCCGGTGGGGGGATTGTGGCGGCCGGACGGTGTTTTGGTGTGGTGGGTGGTGCCAGAGGCGCTCAGTGGAGCAGACTTCCTTGGAGTTCGGCGCGCAGGTCCGGGGTGAGTACCGCCCCTGCGCGGTCGACGAGCAGTGCCATCTCGTAGCCGACAAGACCGATGTCGCACTCGGGGTGGGCCAGGACCGCGAGGGACGACCCGTCCGAGACGGACATCAGGAAGAGGAACCCGCGCTCCATCTCGACGACCGTCTGCGCCACGGTGCCGCCCTCGAAGATCCGGGAGGCCCCGGCCGTGAGGGAGGTCAGTCCGGACGCGACGGCGGCCAGCTGGTCGGCGCGGTCCCGCGGGAAACCTTCGGACATCGCCAGCAGAAGGCCGTCGGCGGAGACCACCACCGTGTGCGACACCCCGGGGGTGTTGTCCACGAAGTTGGTGATCAACCAGTTCAGGTTCTGTGCCGCCTGGCTCATCGGACTCAACTAACGCTCCTGCTGGTGAGTGGGGCTCGGGAAGCTGCCGGTCTGGCCGCTGCCGGCCTGACGGCCCTGAGCGATGCCCCGACGGAGATTGGTCAGCCGTCCGCGTACGTCATCGGGCGCACGCGAGACCTGCGGACCGGCTTGGTGCTGTTGCTGCTGAGCCGTGCCCGGGACGAGGTTCGCCCGGGGCACCCGGCGCGGCAGGCCGGAGGTGGTGACGCCACCCGACGCGGGCTGCCGGACGCGCTCGGCCTGGCGGACGAGGTCGTCGTTCGGCGAGGTGCGCCAGGAGCCGGTGGTGGAGCCGTTCCCGTTCGGGCCCACGGGGCGCTGCGGAGCCGGGGCGGGCGCGGGCTGCTGCGGCGCGGCCTCCTGCTGCTGCGCGCCGTGGAA
This sequence comes from Streptomyces sp. NPDC001393, assembly GCF_053597455.1. NCBI lineage: Bacteria > Bacillati > Actinomycetota > Actinomycetes > Kitasatosporales > Streptomycetaceae > Streptomyces > Streptomyces sp. NPDC001393. The sequence goes on along the minus strand of NZ_JBSFIH010000012.1, from coordinate 179,954 downwards.
CCAGTTGGTCTCCAGCGTGTCGTACAGCGGGGTACGGCCGTCGACCGGGCCGCTGGCCGGCGGCAGGGCCTCCGGCTCACGCTGCGCCGGACGCTGCTGCTGCGGGGCCGGGGCCTGCGAGTGCTGGGCGCCGAAGCCGTCCCGGCCGGCCGGCTGCGGGCGCTCGAACTGACCGGTGCCGGACGGGTTCTGGCGTCCGGGCAACGCGTGCCGGCCGGTGGAGCTGCCGTCGTAGCCGCCGTCGAAGCCCTGCGGAGCCGCGAACTGACCGGTGTTCTGACCGGTGTTCCGGGCCGGGTCGTCCTGCCGCGGCGCCGGCGTGCCGAAGACGTCGGAGCGGACGAACTGCCCCGAACCCTCGCCGCCGCCGGGGCGCTCGAACTGCCCGGTCTGCTGCGGGCTTTCGGGTCGCGCGAACTGGCCCGTCTGCTGCGGGTTCTCCGGACGCGCGAACTGGCCGGTGTGCTGGGGGCCGCCCAGGCCGTTCAGCTCCGGGCGCGGGAACTCGCCCGTGGCCGCCGGGCCCTGTGCGTCGAACCGGGGAACCGCCGGCATCTCGGCGGTCGAGCCCGGACCCTGCCGGTCGTCCACGCGCGGCATGCGCGCGGTGTGCCCCGGGTCCTGCTCGTCGTGGCCGCGCGGGGTGTCCAGCGAGGCACGCGACAGCGGGGCCTGGTTGTCGGCCCAGTCCGGGGTGCGCGGCTGCTGGTCACCGCCGGGCAGCTCGGCCCGTGGGCCGCCGCGCGGCGGCAGCTGGGGCTGGCGGCCCTGGTCGGAGCCGGCACCGGGCCGCCGCGGGCCACGGCCACCGAAGCCGTCACTGCCGAAGGCGTCCTGCTGCGGGCCGCCCGGGTTCGCGGCCTGCAGGCCCTGCGGGGCGCCGGGTGCCTGACCGCCGAAGCCGCCCGTACCGGCACCCGCGGGCACCGGCCGGCCCTGCGGGCCACCGAGACCGGGGGTGCCGGGAGCGCCGGGGCCGCCCTGAGGACCGCGCGTACCGGGACGGCCGCCCTGGCCGGTGCCGGGCAGCGCGGCCCGCGGACCCTGGCCGGCGCCGACCTGGCCGCGCGGGGCGGGACCGGCACCGAGCAGGCCGCCACCGGCCGGAGCGCCGCCGAGGGCACCGCCGCCGGCCGCCTGGCGCCGGGCCGCGGCCGCACCGGCGGCCGCCTGCGCGGCGGCCGGGCCACCGGTCGCGACGGGCGCGCCCGGCTTGCCCGGAGCGGGCTTCTTGCCGCCCTGGGCCACGTCCACGGGCAGCATGACCAGCGCGGTCGTACCACCGGAGTCGGACGGGCGCAGCTGGATGCGGATGCCGTGCCGCTGGGAGAGCCGGCCGACCACGAACAGGCCCATGCGGCGGGAGACGGAGACGTCCACGGTGGGCGGCGAGGCGAGCCGCTCGTTGATCGCCGCGAGGTCCTCGGGGGAGAGGCCGATACCGGTGTCGTGGATCTCGATCAGCACGCGGCCGTCGGGCAGCGCGTGACCGGTGACCTTGACCTTGGTCTGCGGCGAGGAGAACGAGGTGGCGTTCTCCAGCAGCTCGGCGAGCAGGTGCACGAGGTCGTTGACCACGCGGCCGGCGACCTCGGTGGTCGGCACGGAGGCCAGCTCGATGCGCTCGTACTGCTCCACCTCGGACGCGGCGGCGCGGAGCACGTCGACCAGCGGGACCGGACGGGTCCAGCGGCGGCCGGGCTCCTCACCCGCGAGGACGAGGAGGTTCTCACCGTTACGGCGCATACGCGTGGCGAGGTGGTCGAGCTTGAACAGCGAGGACAGCTGGTCCGGGTCGGCCTCGCGGGACTCCAGTTCGGAGATCAGCGACAGCTGGCGCTGGATGAGGCCCTGGGAGCGGCGCGAGAGGTTGGTGAACATCGCGTTGACGTTGCCCCGCAGCAGGGCCTGCTCGGCGGCGAGGCGGACCGCCTCGCGGTGCACGTCGTCGAAGGCCGCGGCCACCTGGCCGATCTCGTCCCGGGAGTGCACACCGACCGACTCCACGGAGGTGTCGACGTCCTGCGGGTCGGACTCCGACAGCTGCTTGACCAGCTCGGGCAGGCGGTCCTGGGCGACCTTGGTCGCGGTCTCCTGCAGCCGGCGCAGCGAGCGGATCATGGAGCGGGCCACGACGAAGGCGCCGACCAGCGACACACCGAGCACGAGGAGGATCAGCGCACCGGAGATGATGGCGTCACGCTGGGTGGCGCTCTTCAGCTCGCGGGCCTTCTGCTCCATCTCCTCGAGCAGCGTGTGCTCGATCTTCTTCATCTGCTCGATCTTGGTCGAGCTGTCGTCCACCCAGTCGCGGTAGGAGCGCGCGTTCAGGCTCTGGAGGCCGTCGGCGGAGTCGAAGACGCGCTTGGCGTAGGTGTCCGCGGACTCGATCGTCGGGTTGCCCGCGTCGATCGGCTTGAGGAGTTCCTCGGCGTTGTTGTTCGCGTAGATCTTGCGGAAGATCGAGATCTCGGAGTTCTCGCTCTGGTACGCCGACTGGCCGTAGAGGCGGTCGTTCGTCGACAGGTCGCCCTTGGTCGCCGTGGTCGCGGGCAGCGCGGCGGCGATCGTGGCGCGCTGCACGGAGGCGTACTCCTTGGCGGTGGAGAAGGCCGCCAGGGCGCGGGTGCGCGAGATCATCTCCGGGTTGCTGGACGCCTGGGCCATGTCCTGGGACAGGGCGATCAGCTGGGTGATGAGCCGGTGGTAGGACTCGATCGTCTGGGTCGAGTTGCCCTGCGCCGTGAAGGCGCCCTTGCGGATCTTGGCCAGCTGGTCCAGCTGGTTGAAGATGCCGACCAGGTTGTCGCGGACGCCTTGGAGCTGGCCGTCCTTGCTGGCGGAGTCGATCTCCTGGGTGGAGTTCTCGAAGTTCGCCAGGGCGCGGTCGGTCTTGTCCCGGTAGCCCTTGACCGTGTAGTCGCTCGCGTTCAGGCCGTGCGCCAGGGGACCGGCGGACTGGTCGCGCTCCTCCTGGAGCGCGGCGGCCAGCTCGGTCGCCTGCTTGGTCATGTCCGTCAGCAGCTTCATGTTGTCGAGCTGCTGGATGTCGGTGATGTTCTGGTCGATGCGCAGCGCGCCCAGCGAGGTGGCCGCGACCACGGGCAGCGCGAGCAGCGACACCAGGCGCGTGGAGATGCGCCAGTTGCGCAGGGCCATGCGCGAGCCGGGGCCGCTGGAGTCCTTGGCGGGCTTGATGGGCGGCGTGGGGGCGGGGCCGGAGGAGCCGGTCGCCGAGGAAGCCGACGAGGCGGACACGCCGGGGCGTCCGCCGCGCTCACCGCCGTCCGCCGACGCGGCCGGGCCCGGGTTCTGGGCGTGCTGGGGCGAGGAGCTGCCCTTCATGGGGCCAGTCCCGTCGTGCGACTCCGGCTCCGCCGAAGCGCTGCCATCCCTCTTGAAACGTCCCTGCACTAGCGTCGCAACCTCTGGACCAGGCGCCCCTCCGCGTGAACGGAGGGACACGGTGTCGGCGTTGTGGAGAGCGCCCTGAATACGCCCCCCGGTGGTCTGGAGTGACCGGCGCTGGTTCCCCCCTGTCCCGGCCGCCGCTCGGCGCTGCGTTGCGCCCTTGTGCGCCGGATCGATCCCTGCGGCGGTCCGTGGAATTCCAGCACAGTGCAGGATCTCCAACAAGGGCCGTGTCCCTAGCTGTGACCTCCGTGACGGGCTGTGAGTGCCACGTCACCAGCCGTGGAGGCCGATCTCGGACAAACTGGGCGTTTCTCTGCGAGTTGTCGCCGGGTTGCTGTCAGGTGTCAGGTGTCTGAGTCGCCATGATCAGGAGCGGAATGATGGCTTCAGGGGTCCAATGTCCGTTTCATTGAGGACGGTTGCCGGTCAGGTTTGACCGAATTGTCCGCGAGGTCGTGAGCAAACTCACACGCGGCTCATGGGCAGTTGGCGCCTTCGGCAGGGAATTGGATGTTTAGCCTGACGCTTTACAAGAGGGACGCTTCTGTAAGCCCGCCGACACAGAACCAGGACTCGTACAACCGTGAAGACGACGATGATGTTCCACAAGATCGCCAACCCGCGCCGCACCACCCTGGCGCATCTGAACGACGCCGGCGAACTGCAGACGCCCGAGCTGCCGGAGCACTCCGTCGAGCTTCCCGCCCAGACGGCCAACCCCCGCCGCACGGTCCTGGAGGACGTCCCGGTCGGCGCGACGGCCCCGGCAGAGTAGCCGACGGGCCTGCCGGTGCACGGCGGCGGCCCACCCGTATGACCGCCCTTTCCCGGCGGAAACGCACGGTCCGACCGGTTAACCTGGGGCGTCAGTACGCCGGTTCTCAAGTCAAGGGGCGCAGGATCCCGTGCGCATCGCCAGGTTCTCCATCGACGGGAACGTAGCCTTCGGCGCGGTCGAGGGCGACAAGCAGGACGAGCTCGTCCTCGACATCATCAAGGGCATCCCCTTCGCGGACCACGAGCTGTCCGGTACGAAGGTGCCGCTGAGCAAGGTCAGGCTGCTCCCGCCGGTCCTGCCCAACAAGGTCGTGGCGTTCGGCCGCAACTACGGCGAGCACGCGCGCGAGCTGGGCAACGAGGTCCCGGACGTTCCCTTCGCCTTCTTCAAGCCGTCCACCTCGGTGATCGGGCCCGGCGACGACATCCAGTACCCCTCCTTCTCGGAGGAACTGCATCACGAGGCCGAGCTGGCCGTCGTCATCGGCCGCATGTGCCGCGAGGTCCCGCGTGAGCGCGTCAAGGATGTGATCTTCGGCTACACCTGCGCCAACGACGTCACCGCCCGAGACGTGCAGCGCCGCGAGAAGCAGTGGGCCCGGGCCAAGGGCTTCGACTCCTCCTGCCCGCTCGGCCCCTGGGTGGAGACCGGTCTCGACCTCGACCGGGCGAACGACCTCACCATCCAGCTCACCGTCAACGGCGAACAGCGCCAGCTGGGCCGTACGAGCGAGATGATCCACCCCATCGAGGACCTGGTCGTCAACATCTCCGAGGCCATGACCCTGCTCCCCGGTGACGTCATCCTCACCGGCACCCCCGCGGGGGTCGGCCCCCTGAACGTCGGCGACGAGGTCGCCGTCTCCATCGAAGGCATCGGCACTCTCACCAACAAGGTTGTCAAGCGTGGCTAGCGCACCCGGCTCACCCGTACGCGTCCGTTTCTGTCCCTCGCCCACCGGTAACCCGCACGTGGGCCTGGTCCGCACCGCCCTGTTCAACTGGGCGTTCGCCCGGCACCACCAGGGGACCCTGGTCTTCCGTATCGAGGACACCGACGCCGCCCGCGACTCCGAGGAGTCCTACCACCAGCTGCTCGACGCGATGCGCTGGCTCGGCTTCGACTGGGACGAGGGCCCCGAGGTCGGCGGCCCGCACGCGCCGTACCGGCAGTCGCAGCGCATGGACATCTACGCGGACGTGGCCCGGAAGCTGCTGGACGGCGGCTACGCCTACCACTGCTACTGCTCCCAGGAGGAGCTGGACGCCCGCCGCGAGGCCGCCCGCGCCGCCGGCCGGCCCTCCGGCTACGACGGCCACTGCCGCGACCTGACCGCCGAGCAGGTCGAGGAGTACCGGGCCCAGGGCCGTACGCCCATCGTCCGCTTCCGGATGCCGGACGAGACGATCACCTTCACCGACCTGGTCCGCGGCGAGCTGACCTTCACCCCGGAGAACGTGCCGGACTACGGCATCGTCCGGGCGAACGGCGCCCCGCTGTACACGCTGGTCAACCCGGTCGACGACGCCCTGATGGAGATCACCCACGTCCTGCGCGGCGAGGACCTGCTCTCCTCCACCCCCCGCCAGATCGCCCTCTACAAGGCGCTGACGGAGCTGGGCATCGCCAAGCAGACCCCGCAGTTCGGCCACCTCCCCTACGTCATGGGCGAGGGCAACAAGAAGCTCTCCAAGCGGGACCCGCAGTCGTCCCTGAACCTCTACCGCGAGCAGGGCTTCCTGCCCGAGGGCCTGCTCAACTACCTGTCGCTGCTGGGCTGGTCGCTCTCGGCGGACAAGGACGTCTTCGGCATCGACGAGATGGTCGCCGCGTTCGACATCGCCGACGTGAACCCCAACCCGGCGCGCTTCGACCTGAAGAAGTGCGAGGCGATCAACGGCGACCACATCCGCATGCTGGACGTGAAGGAGTTCACCGAGCGCTGCCGCCCGTGGCTGAAGGCCCCGTTCGCCCCCTGGGCGCCCGAGGCCTTCGACGAGGCCAAGTGGCAGGCGATCGCCCCGCACGCCCAGACCCGCCTGAAGGTCCTCTCCGAGATCACCGACAACGTCGACTTCCTGTTCCTGGACGAGCCGGTCGAGGACGAGGCCTCGTGGACCAAGGCGATGAAGGAGGGCAGCGACGCCCTGCTCCGCACGGCCCGCGAGAAGCTGGAGTCGGCCGACTGGACCTCGCCCGAGTCCCTGAAGGAGGCCGTCCTGGCCGCCGGCGAGGCCCACGGCCTCAAGCTCGGCAAGGCCCAGGCCCCGGTCCGCGTCGCGGTCACCGGCCGCACCGTCGGCCTGCCGCTCTTCGAGTCCCTGGAAGTCCTGGGCAAGGACAAGACGCTGTCCCGCATCGACACGGCACTGGCGAAGCTGAGCGCGTAACCGACCCATGCCCGAGGGGCGGCACCCGGAAGCCGGGTACCGCCCCTCAGGCGTCGGTCACTGGGCGTCGGCCTCGTCGATCAGATAGGCGCTCTCGTCGAAGATCTCCAGCACCACGACGACCATGATCGCGCCGGCAACCATGTACTCCAGCATCACGCCGGGGGCGACGTACGCCTTGCGCAAGTGCTCGTCCGGGCCGAGCTGAGCGGTCGCAGTCTTCCGGAACGGGTCACGGGCCAGCACGCGCACGGCCCGGTCCAGCTGGGCCCGGCGTTCTGCGGGCAGTTCGTCGTAGACCGCACGGGCCTCGACGGTGAACTGGATGCGGTACTCGGTCACGCCACCACGCTACGGCACGGGCCGTACACTCCCGGACGTGTTCACGGGTGAATTGAAGAACAAGGTGGGGCGCGTCTGGGACGCGTTCTGGGCGGGTGGTGTCTCCAACCCGCTCCAGGCGATGGAACAGATCACGTACCTGCTCTTCATCAAGCGCCTGGACGACCTTCAGATCGCCAAGGACCGGGCGGCCGGGGCCTCGGGCAGCCCGGACCCGGAGCCCTTCTTCACCGAGGACCAGCAGGACCTGCGCTGGCACCGACTCCGCACCATGGAGCCGCAGGCCATGTACGACGTCATGAGCCAGGGCGTCTTCCCGTACCTGCGGCGCATGGGGGGTGAGGACTCCACGTACGCGCACCACATGCGAGGCGCCCGTTTCGAGATCCCGGACCCGAACCTCCTGGTGAAGGTCGTCGACCTGCTGGACGACATCGCCCGGCACATGGAGGACGGCGACACCAAGGGCGACGTCTACGAGTACCTGCTCGCGAAGATCGCGACCGCCGGGCAGAACGGCCAGTTCCGCACCCCGCGCCACATCATCGACCTCATGGTGGAGATGACCCGGCCGCGGCCGGGCGACACGGTCTGCGACCCGGCGTGCGGCACGGCAGGTTTCCTCGTCCAGTCGGCCGCCCACGTGAAGCGCGAGCACCGGCAGGACCTGCTCGGCGCGGAGGAACGCCGCCACTTCGACGAGGAGATGTTCCACGGTTTCGACGTCGACTCGACCATGCTCCGCATCGGGTCGATGAACATGCTTCTCCACGGGATCGCGAACCCGGACATCCGCTACCGCGACTCGCTGTCCCGGGCGGGCGCCGAGTTCGGCGACGAGGAGAAGTACTCCCTGATCCTGGCGAATCCGCCGTTCGCGGGCAGCCTGGACCACGCATCCACCGCAGCCGACCTGCTCCGCACGGCCAGGACCAGGAAGACGGAGCTGCTCTTCCTCGCCCTGTTCCTGCGCCTGCTCAAGCCGGGCGGCCGCGCCGCCGTCGTCGTGCCGGAGGGGGTCCTCTTCGGTGCCACGAAGGCGCACAAGGACCTGCGCAGGATGCTGGTGGAGGAGCAGAGGCTCGACGCGGTCGTCAAGCTCCCCTCCGGCGTCTTCAGGCCGTACGCCTCGGTCTCCACCGCCATTCTCTTCTTCACCCGTACCGACACGGGCGGCACGGACGAGGTCTGGTTCTACGACCTCCAGTCCGACGGCTTCTCGCTCGACGACAAGCGCACCCCGCTCCTGGCCGAGGACAAGCTCGGCGTCCGCCCCGGCGCCGGTGTGCTCACCGACCGTGAGCACGAGAAGAACAACCTCCCGGACGTTCTCGCCCGCTGGTTCCGCCGCTTCGACGCGGAGCGGGAACGCCCCCGCACCGCCCCGTCCTTCACGGTGCCGAAGTCCGAGATCGCCGCCAACGGCTACGACTTCTCCTTCAGCCGCTACAAGGAGATCGTCCACGACGAGATCGAAACCCGCGAACCGTCCGAGGTCCTGGCCGATCTGAGGCGTCTCAACAAGGAGATCGAAGAAGGTGCCGCGGAGCTCGAAGGGCTTCTGGCGTGAGCTCCGATCACGTGGCGCTGGGTGACGTGGCGACCTTCACCAACGGTGTCGCCTTCACGTCGTCGGACTGGCAGGAATCCGGCTCCCGGATCATCCGCATCCAGAACCTGACGGACGCGGCAAAGCCCTTCAACCGGACCACGCGGCAGGTGCCGGACAGGTTTCACGTCCATCCGGGGGACCTGCTGGTCTCCTGGTCGGCGACCCTCGGTGTCTTCGAATGGCAGGGGCCCGACGTCGCCCTGCTGAACCAGCATATTTTCCGGGTGCGGCCGAACGGTGACGTGGTGGACAAGCGCTACCTCAGGCATGCGATCGGGGCCGTCCTGAGCAAGGCCGAGCGGCATCTGCACGGCGCGACCGTGCGGCATGTCAACAAGTCCGACCTGCTCGCCGAGAGCTTCTACTGCCCGCCGCTGGAGGAACAGGCCAGGGCGGCCGACGTGCTGGACGCGGTGGACGCTCTGCGGGCCGGGCGCCGGCGGGCCCTGGAGCTGTGCGACGAGCTCACCCGGTCCGCCTTCCTCGACATGTTCGGCGATCCCGTCCGCAATCCGCGCGGATGGGAGGCGCGCAGGCTCGGTGATCTGCTGTCGGGCATCGACAGCGGCCGGAGCCCCCGATGTCTGGATCGTCCTGCCCGGCCGGGTGAGTGGGGCGTCCTGAAACTCGGTGCGGTGACTCGGGGCGTGTACGACGCAGAGGAGAACAAGGCGCTGCCGGAGGGCTCCGCCGTCGACCGGCGCTGTGAGGTGCGCGCCGGGGACCTGCTCTTCTCCCGCAAGAACACCCCTGAGCTGGTCGGGGCCATGGCGCTGGTGACCTCGACCCGGGAGCGGCTCCTGCTGCCGGACCTCGTCTTCCGGCTGGCGCTCGCGGAGGATGCGGGGGCGACGGCTGAGTACCTCCATGCCGCCATGACCCATCCGGCCGTGCGGAAGCGTGTCCAGGCTCTCGCGTCGGGCAGTGCCGCTTCCATGGTGAACATTTCCAAGGGCCGGCTGGTGGGACTGTCGCTGCCTGTTCCGCCCCTCGCGTTGCAGCAGCGGTTCGCCGCTGTGCTGCGCCGCGTGCGCACGCAGCGCGAGGCCCAGGCGGTGCACCTCGCCAAGCTGGACGAGCTCTTCGCCTCCGTCCAGCAGCGTGCCTTCAACGGCACCCTGGACTTCCGCGATCGCGCATCGCTGCACATGGTGTGACATCCGTCACGGTCCGTGATCGCCATTGCCCGGACGCACGCCGCACACCGGAGCTACCGTCGGTGGCATGACGATCAGAGCCGTCGTATGGGACGTCGACGACACCCTCTTCGACTACACCACCGCGGACCGTGAGGGTATGCGGGCGCATCTGGTGGCGGAAGGGCTGGTTGCGGGGTACGGCGGTCCGGAGGAGGCGCTTGCCCGGTGGCGGGAGATCACCGATCAGCAGTGGGCGCGGTTCTCGGCGGGGGAGGTCACCTTCGAGGGGCAGCGGCGCGACCGCGTGCGGGTCTTCCTGGACGCGGACCTGACCGACGCCGAGGCCGACGACTGGTTCCAGCGGTACATCGGGCACTACGAGGCCGCCTGGAGTGTCTTCCCCGACGTCCTGCCCGCGCTGGAGGCCCTCTCCGGCAGTCACCGGCACGCGGTGCTGTCCAACTCGAGCATCACGGTCCAGGAACGCAAGCTGCGCACCCTGGGTCTCCTCGACCGCTTCGAGGTCGTGCTGTGCGCCGCCGAGCTGGGCGTCTCCAAGCCGGAGGCCGGCGCCTTCCTGGCCGTCTGCGAGGCGTTGCGGCTGCCGCTGCACGAGGTGGCGTACGTCGGCGACCATCCGGAGATCGACGGGCAGGGTGCCGCCGAGGCCGGGCTGCTGTCCGTGTGGATCGACCGCGGGGCGGGCTCGGTGCAGGCCGGCGGGGACGTCGTCTGCCGCCGGATCTCGACCCTCGCCGAACTCCCCGCGCTCGTCCGCGCGGATACCCGTTTTGGAGCCCCGTCCACCTTCGGGTAATGTTCTTCCTGCGCCGAGGGGAGCGGGCCGGAAGGCCGGACCCCCGAGGAGCAAGCTAGAACGAGAACCCCGCAGGGGCTTGAGTTCCAGTGGCCTATGGTGTAATTGGCAGCACGACTGATTCTGGTTCAGTTAGTCTTGGTTCGAGTCCAGGTAGGCCAGCTCGCAGAGCTTATCTGCAAAGCCCCCGTTGTGTAGCGGCCTAGCACGCTGCCCTCTCAAGGCAGTAGCGCCGGTTCGAATCCGGTCGGGGGTACTGATCCTGATCTCGTCGGGATCGCTAGGGCCCCCGTTGTGTAGCGGCCTAGCACGCCGCCCTCTCAAGGCGGTAGCGCCGGTTCGAATCCGGTCGGGGGTACTGACTGGTCTAAACCATCATTGGTCTATGGTGTAATTGGCAGCACGACTGATTCTGGTTCAGTTAGTCTTGGTTCGAGTCCAGGTAGACCAGCTCGGACCTGCGGCAACGCAGAGTCCACGCCCCCGTTGTGTAGCGGCCTAGCACGCCGCCCTCTCAAGGCGGTAGCGCCGGTTCGAATCCGGTCGGGGGTACAGAAGGAAGGCCCTTCGCTTCGGCGGAGGGCCTTCGTCGTACCCGGCACCGGCTAGTCGAAGCCGTACCGCCGCGCCGTCTCCTCCTCCTGGGCCAGCCGGTGCAGCGCCTGCAGCACCGGCTCGTTGAGGATCGCCCCCAGGATCGCGAACTCGATCCGCTCCGCCTGCGACGGATACGTCTCCATGTTGTCCAGGTCGAGGACGGCGGTCCGGTGCATCAACTCGGCGTACGGCGCGAGCAGTTCGGACCCGAAGCCGTAGCCGAGCCGGCGGAACGCGGCCACCGCCACCACCAGCGAGCGGTACGCGGGGGAGATGGTCGTGAGCTGCTTGGCGTTCTGCCAGCCGAGCCGGTCCAGCAGCGCGTCGACCTCCCGGTGCGCGGCCTGGACGTACTCGTCCTCCTCGTCCGGCTCCGGCACCTGCGGCAGCGCCCACAGCGCCGCGCCCAGGCGGATCGTGCGGGGCAGGGAGTCGTCGTCCACGTGCCCGAGCACCTCGCGCACCTTCGCCACGGGCACCCGGCCCACCTGGATCATCGCCCGCACCAGCCGCAGCCGGCGCAGATGCTCCTCGTCGTACTCGGCCGTGGTGGCGTTGATCTGGCGGCCCGGCGGCAACAGCCCCTCGCGCAGGTAGTACTTGATCGTCGCGGTGGACACACCGCTGCGCTCGCTCAGCTCCGCCAGCCGCATCTCTTGCGCCTTTCCTTGGCAAGTGCCACTATCCAATCATCCGGTACTTGGATAGCGCCGCTTTCTAACGAGGGGGGAGTTGGTCATGGTGTCCCGTACGACCGCCGACGCGAAGGGCGAGGTCGTCGTCCTGCTGATCGGCATGCGCATCAACCGCTTCTGGGCCGTCCATCTGTGGCTGCCGGTGATGCTCGCGATGTTCCGCATGCTGCGGGAGCTGGAGAAGGACCCCGCGCGGGGCCTGCTCGGCCGGGTCATGCTGACGGCGTCGCCGCGGACGTACTACATCGTGCAGTACTGGGAGTCCAAGGAGAAGCTGTACGGCTACGCGACCGCGCCCGACGCCTTCCACCACAAGGCCTGGGCGACCCTCAACCGCAAGGAGCGGACCGGGAAGCTGCGCGGGCAGGTGGGTATCTGGCACGAGGCGTACGTCGTGCCGGAGGGGTCGTACGAGGCGATCTACGGGGACATGCCGGCGTTCGGCCTCGCGGCCGCGCACGGGCAGGTGCCCTTGGAGAAGCGGGGGCGGTACGCGAAGGACCGGTTCGCCCATCGGTCCCAGCAGCGGCCGGTGGCCGAGAAGGCCGGCTGAACCGGGGGATCGGGGGAGCGAGGAGGGCCTGCCGCGGCGTCGGGGCAGGCCCTCCTCGGCGTTCCCGTCGCGGGGCTCAGCCCGAGCGGCGCAGGGCCTCGGAGAGGCGGCCGGCGGCGTCGATGACCGCCTGGGCGTGCATACGGCCGGGATGGCGCGTCAGGCGCTCGATCGGGCCGGAGACGGACACCGCGGCCACCACGCGGTTGGAGGGGCCGCGCACGGGCGCGGAGACGGACGCGACGCCCGGCTCGCGCTCGCCGATGGACTGGGCCCAGCCGCGCCGCCGTACGCCCGACAGGGCCGTCGCCGTGAAGCGGGCGCCCTGCAGACCGCGGTGCAGGCGCTCGGGCTCCTCCCAGGCGAGCAGGATCTGCGCCGAGGAGCCGGCCTTCATCGTGAGCGTGGAACCGACCGGGACGGTGTCCCGGAGGCCGGACAGGCGTTCCGCCGCGGCCACACAGATCCGCATGTCACCCTGGCGTCGGTAGAGCTGTGCGCTCTCGCCGGTGACATCGCGGAGGTGGGTGAGCACGGGGCCCGCCGTCGCGAGCAGGCGGTCCTCGCCGGCCGCCGCCGCCAGTTCCGCAAGGCGCGGGCCGAGGATGAAACGGCCCTGCATGTCGCGTGCCACCATGCGGTGGTGTTCCAGGGCCACGGCCAGGCGGTGAGCCGTGGGTCGTGCCAGTCCGGTCGCGCCGACCAGACCCGCGAGGGTGGCCGGACCGGACTCCAGAGCGCTCAGGACGAGTGCCGCCTTGTCCAGAACGCCGACGCCGCTACTGTTGTCCATGCAACGATACTTGCGTCTCACTCTGTGAAACGCAAGTTCAATTTTCCGTGGAACGCGCCACTCTTGAATCACACAGCGGCCCGCAGACCAACGGGCCCGGCGGCGGACGCCCGGAATCACGACACCTGGGGCGCGGGCGTCTCCTCCTCAAGATCTCTAGTTGGGCCGGTGCACGCTTGCCGGCCGGAGGGAAAGCGATGGGTAGGACACTCGCGGAGAAGGTCTGGGACGACCACGTCGTCCGGCGCGCCGAGGGCGAGCCCGACCTCCTCTTCATCGATCTGCACCTGCTGCACGAGGTGACCAGCCCGCAGGCCTTCGACGGGCTGCGCAAGAACGGCCGCCGGGTGCGCCGCCTCGACCTCACCATCGCCACCGAGGACCACAACACCCCGACCCTCGACATCGACAAGCCGATCGCCGACCCGGTCTCCCGCGTCCAGCTGGAGACGCTGCGCAAGAACTGCGCCGAGTTCGGCGTGCGGCTGCACCCGCTGGGCGACGTCGAGCAGGGTGTCGTGCACGTCGTCGGCCCCCAGCTGGGCCTGACCCAGCCCGGTACGACCGTGGTCTGCGGCGACTCCCACACCTCCACGCACGGCGCGTTCGGCGCGCTGGCGTTCGGCATCGGCACCTCCCAGGTCGAGCACGTGCTGGCCACCCAGACGCTGCCCATGGCCCGCCCGAAGACCATGGCCATCACCGTCGAGGGCGAGCTGCCCGAGGGCGTCACCGCCAAGGACCTGATCCTGGCGATCATCGCGAAGATCGGTACGGGCGGCGGCCAGGGCTACGTCCTGGAGTACCGCGGCTCCGCCATCGAGAAGCTCTCGATGGAGGCCCGGATGACCATCTGCAACATGTCGATCGAGGCCGGCGCCCGCGCGGGCATGATCGCCCCGGACGAGACCACCTTCGCGTACCTCAAGGGCCGTCCGCACGCCCCCGAGGGCGCCGACTGGGACGCCGCCGTCGCGTACTGGAAGACGCTGAAGACCGACGACGACGCCGAGTTCGACGCCGAGGTCGTGATCAACGCCGACGAGCTGTCCCCGTTCGTCACCTGGGGCACCAACCCCGGCCAGGGCGCGCCGCTTTCGGCGGACGTCCCCGACCCGGCTTCGTACGAAGACGCTTCGGAGCGCCTCGCCGCCGAAAAGGCCCTGGAATACATGGGGTTGGAGGCGGGCCAGCCGCTGCGCTCCATCAAGGTGGACACCGTCTTCGTAGGCTCCTGCACCAACGGCCGCATCGAGGACCTGCGTGCCGCCGCCGAGCTCCTCAAGGGCCGCAAAGTCGCCGACGGCGTACGGATGCTGGTCGTCCCGGGCTCCGCGCGGGTGGGTCTGCAGGCCGTCTCCGAGGGCCTGGACGTGGTCTTCAAGGAGGCCGGCGCCGAATGGCGGCACGCGGGCTGCTCGATGTGCCTCGGCATGAACCCCGACCAGCTGGCCCCGGGCGAGCGCTCCGCCTCCACCTCCAACCGCAACTTCGAGGGCCGGCAGGGCAAGGGCGGTCGTACGCACCTGGTGTCGCCGCAGGTCGCGGCCGCGACCGCCGTCCTGGGCCACCTGGCCTCGCCCGCCGACCTGTCCGACGCCCCCGCGCCCGCTGGAGTCTGAGAAATCATGGAAGCCTTCACCACCCACACCGGCCGGGCCGTCCCGCTGCGCCGCAGCAACGTCGACACCGACCAGATCATCCCTGCTCACTGGCTCAAGAAGGTCACGCGGGACGGCTTCGAGGACGGGCTGTTCGAGGCCTGGCGCAAGGACCCCGAGTTCGTCCTCAACCGCCCCGAGCGGCAGGGCGCGACCGTTCTGGTCGCCGGCCCCGACTTCGGCACCGGCTCCTCGCGTGAGCACGCCGTCTGGGCGCTGCAGAACTACGGCTTCAAGGCCGTGATCTCCTCCCGCTTCGCGGACATCTTCCGGGGCAACTCGCTGAAGAACGGCCTGCTCACGGTCGTCCTGGACCAGAAGATCGTCGACGCGCTGTGGGAGCTCACGGAACAGGACCCCACTGCTGAGGTCACTGTGGACCTTGAGGCTCGTGAGGTTCGTGCGGAGGGCATCACCGCCTCCTTCGAGCTGGACGAGAACTCCCGCTGGCGGCTGCTGAACGGCCTGGACGACATCTCCATCACGCTCCAGAACGAGGCCGACATCGCCGCGTACGAGGCCAAGCGGCCGTCGTACAAGCCGCGGACGCTCCAGGCCTGATCACGACCCCGTAGCGGGTCGCGTTTCAGCCACCCCAACACCCCGCCAGTACCCCCGATCGCCACGATCGGGGGTACTGGCACGTCTGCACCCGAACGGCCCCGTGACCTTCGTGCTTCACGCTCAACTCGCCACGTTACGAAGGCCGTTGTCTGGGTACGTGAGTGCTGGGATCGCGTCCTCCGCAAGTGCCTGGAAGGCCATTTGAGGCGGTAGTTGCCCCCTGCGCAGGCGACAACTCGCCCCAGATGGCACAATCTGTGCATGGGACACGACGGCCAACTCCAGCTCTATACGGCGGTCGCGAACCAGCTCAAGGAAGCGCACTCAAGGGTGCGCGCACTGCAAGTCCCGGAGGGCGTACGGATGGCGCTGACCCGGAAGCTGCTGGTCATTACGGCCGCGGCCAAGCACGATCTCGCCGCTGCGGCAAGGCGGCTCGAGCGGTTCAACACGGACCTCGACGAGGGTCGGATCCCCGACGAGGACGACTGAACAGCCCGAGACCACCGAGTCCGTTGCGGCACAAGGGTGATTAGCCCGTTTCGTGTTTGATTTGCGGTATATATCTGCCTAACGTGCGAAAAAGCTTGAACACTTTCGTTCTGGCGATGTCTCCGAAGGGGAAGACGTGAACAAGGCGCAGCTCGTAGAAGCGATTGCCGACAAGTTGGGTGGCCGCCAGCAGGCCGCCGAGGCTGTCGATCATGTCCTGGACGCCATCGTCCGCGCGGTCGTCGCGGGCGAGCGGGTCTCGGTCACCGGCTTCGGGTCCTTCGAGAAGGTGGACCGCCCCGCCCGTTACGCCCGCAACCCTCAGACCGGCGAGCGGGTTCGGGTCAAGAAGACCTCCGTGCCGCGCTTCCGCGCCGGTCAGGGCTTCAAGGACCTGGTGAGCGGCTCGAAGAAGCTGCCGCGCGGCGGCGAGGTCGCGGTCAAGAAGGCGCCGAAGGGCAGCCTGACCGGCGGCGCCGCGGCGACGGTCAAGAAGGCCGCCGCGAAGAAGACCACCAAGGCGGCCGCGAAGAAGGTCACGGCCAAGAAGGCGGCGCCCACGAAGAAGGCGGCCGCCGCGAAGAAGACCACGGCGAAGAAGGCGCCCGCCAAGAAGACCACGGCGGCCGCCAAGACCGCCGCGGCGAAGAAGACCACCGCCAAGAAGGCGGCGGCCAAGAAGGCCCCGGCGAAGAAGGTCACCGCGAAGAAGGCCCCGGCCAAGAAGTCGACGGCCCGCAAGACCACCGCCAAGAAGGCCACCGCCCGCAAGGCGACGTCGTAAGGACGCCAGGGCGCTGCCAGGGCTCACGCGCCGGGCCGGACTCCCCCAGGGAGCCCGGCCCGCGGCGTGTGTAAGGGAAGTTACAGGGTTTGAAGGGTTACGAGGGTGATCCGCAGGGCGTCTCCCTGGCCCTCGGTCTCGATCCGCACCCGCTGTCCCGGCCGCAGCAGCAGCAGGCCGCCCGCGTCGAACGCGGGGGCGTCGAAGGAGACGGGGGTGCCGTCGTCGAGGAGCACCTGCCCGCTGCGGGTACGGGGATCGTAGGTGTATGCGGTGGCCTGCATGACGGCCAGCCTACTGCTCGTGTCCGGTACGGGTTTCGCCGTACGGGCCCTCACGACCCAGGGATCAGCAACCCCGCCGAGAGGGCAGCCGTATACGGGCCCACTCCCAATGCCAGCGCCGCCCGTAGATCCTCCGCCGTGTCCACGTCCTGCCGTACCGAATCCACCCCCGCCGGCTGGAGTTCCTCCGCCCCGGACGCCCGGTGCCGGGAACGGGAATCAATGCCGAACTCCGGCTGCAATTCCCCCTTCGGCCCCGCGGCCAGCAACGTCGTGCCCAGCCCCGCCGCATCCGCGAGAAACGCCCGCGAAAACTCCGCGGCCGCGCCCAGCACAACGGCCAGTTCCACCGGGCGCAACGCCGGCAGATCGGCGTTCAGGGCGGCAACAGGTGTGCGCGGGCGTATTTCCCGTACGACCGCGGCTCCGTGCGCCAGAGCGGCGTTCAGGCCGCTCCCCGGTGTGTCCGGGACGATCCGCGCGCCCAGCGCGGCCAGCTCGCGCGCCGCCAGCGCATCGTCCGTGACGACCGCCACATCCGCCACGGCCGTACAGGACAGCGCCGCGGCCACCGTGTCCTGCGCGAACGCGAGCGCCAGCCCTGGGCGCACCCCGTCGTCCGCGGCGCCCGAGAGCCTGCTCTTGGCCCGCGACAGGGGCTTCAGGGGGATGACCAAGGTCCACTGCACCGGCGTACCGTTCCTCTCTCGTCGCGATCATTGTTCCCCGCGCCATCTGGCGCCGTCGGTGGTGGGGCGTACGGTGTTCTCGACAGACCGGCGGCCCGGGGCGACAATCGTGCGGCCCCCGCCGGGGTGGCAGCCCCTAGAGGAAGGTGTCGGTGTGCCCCGCCGCAGAATCGGCTTCTGGTACCGCTTCGCCGCGGTGCTCTGCAAACCGCCGCTGGTGGTTCTGATCAAGCGGGACTGGCACGGAATGGAGCACATTCCGGCCGAGGGCGGATTTATCACCGTGGTGAACCACAATTCCCACGTGGATCCCTTCGCGTACGCGCACTATCAGTACAACACCGGACGGGTTCCGCGATTCCTGGCGAAGAGCGGACTTTTCAAGAAGGGATTCGTCGGCGCCGCCATGCGCGGCACCGGGCAGATCCCCGTCTACCGCGAGTCCACGGACGCGCTCAGCGCCTTCCGGGCCGCGATCGACGCCGTGGAGCGCGGCGAGTGCGTCGCCTTCTACCCCGAGGGCACCCTCACGCGCGACCCGAACGGCTGGCCCATGACCGGCAAGACCGGTGCCGCCCGCGTCGCCCTGCAGACCAAGTGCCCGGTCATCCCGGTCGCCCAGTGGGGCGCCAACGAACTGCTGCCGCCGTACGCCAAGAAGCCGAACCTCTTCCCGCGCAAGACCCATCACGTGCTCGCGGGCCCGCCCGTGGACCTCTCGCGCTTCTACGACAAGGAGATGACCCCGGACCTGCTCAAGGAGGCCACCGAGGTCATCATGGCGGCCATCACCCGCCAGCTGGAGGAGATCCGCGGCGAGAAGGCGCCCGAGACGCCCTACGACCCGCGTCGCGAGCGCATCGAACAGCGGCGCCGCACCCAGGCACAGACGCAGAGCGCGGAACCGGAGGGGCAGAGCAAGTGAGCAAGGCGGTAAAGGCGGCGGTCTTCAGCGCCGGTTCGTGGGGCACGGCGTTCTCCATCGTGCTCGCCGACGCCGGGTGCGAGGTCACCCTGTGGGCCCGGCGCGCGGAGGTCGCGGAGGCGATCAACACCACCCGCACCAACCCCGACTACCTGCCGGGTGTCGAACTCCCGGAGAACGTACGGGCGACGACCGACCCCGCCGAGGCCCTGGCCGGCGCGGACTTCACGGTCCTGTCCGTCCCCTCCCAGACGCTGCGCGCCAACCTCGCCGAGTGGACCCCGCTGCTCGCCCCGGACACCGTGCTCGTCTCCCTGATGAAGGGCGTCGAACTCGGCTCCGCCATGCGGATGAGCGAGGTCATCGACGACGTCGGCAAGGTCGGCGCCGACCGCATCGCGGTCGTCACCGGGCCCAACCTGGCCCGGGAGATCGCCGCCCGCATGCCGGCCGCCGCCGTCGTCGCCTGCACCGACGTCTCCGTCGCCCAGCGCCTCCAGGCCGCCTGCCACACGCCGTACTTCCGGCCGTACACGGAAACCGACGTGGTGGGCTGCGAGCTGGGCGGTGCCGTGAAGAACGTCATCGGGCTCGCCGTCGGCATCGCGGACGGCATGGGGCTCGGCGACAACGCCAAGGGCTCGCTCATCACCCGGGGCCTCGCCGAGACCGCGCGGCTCGGCGTCGCGCTCGGCGCCGACCCGCTGACCTTCTCCGGGCTCGCGGGCCTCGGCGACCTGGTGGCGACCTGCTCCTCGCCGCTGTCCCGCAACCACACCTTCGGCACCAACCTCGGCAAGGGCATGACCCTCGAGGAGACCATCGCGGTCACCAAGCAGACCGCCGAGGGCGTCAAGTCCTGCGAGTCCGTGCTGGATCTGGCCCGCAGGCACGGCGTCGACATGCCCATCACCGAGACGGTCGTCGCCATCGTCCACGAGGGCAAGTCCCCGGTGGTCGCCGTCAAGGAGCTGATGTCGCGCAGCGCGAAGCCGGAACGACGCTGAGCGAACCCCCTGGGTCGACGCTGTATCCGGGCTCTACCAACGGGTACTCTCGACGCGATATGAGCACCGAGAACCTTCCCCAGAGCCCTGAGCAGCCCTCGCGCAAGGCGCGCGTGGCCGTCGTGTTCGGCGGGCGCAGCTCCGAACACGGGATCTCCGTGGTCACCGCCGGCGCCGTCCTCAAGGCCATCGACCGGACGAAGTACGACGTCCTGCCGATCGGCATCACCCGGGACGGCCGTTGGGCGCTGACGGCCGACGAACCGGAGCGGATGGCCATCACCGACCGCCGCACCCCCGAGGTCGAGGACCTCGCGGAGTCGCACGAGGGCGGCGTGGTGCTCCCCGTCGACCCCGCCAACCGCGAGGTCGTCTACAGCGAGCCCGGCTCGGTGCCCAAGGCGCTCGGCGAGGTCGACGTGGTCTTCCCGGTGCTGCACGGCCCCTACGGCGAGGACGGCACCCTGCAGGGTCTCCTGGAGCTGTCCGGAGTGCCGTACGTGGGCGCGGGTGTGCTCGCCTCGGCCGTCGGCCAGGACAAGGAGTACATGAAGCGGATCTTCGCCTCCTACGGGCTCAAGGTCGGCCCGTACGTGGTGATCCGGCCCCGCGAGTGGCAGCGGGACACCTCCGCCGCCCGCAAGAAGATCGTCGACTTCGCCGGCGAGCACGGCTGGCCGCTGTTCGTGAAGCCCGCCCGCGCGGGCTCGTCCATCGGCATCACCAAGGTCGACGACCTGTCCGGCCTCGACGAGGCGATCGCCACCGCTCAGGCGCACGACCCGAAGATCCTGATCGAGGCCGCCGTGCGGGGCCGTGAGATCGAGTGCGGCGTCCTGGAGTTCGAGGACGGCCCGCGCGCCTCCGTCCCGGCCGAGATCCCGCCGCCGGACGCGCACGCGTACTACGACTTCGAGGCCAAGTACATCGACTCCACGCCCGGCATCGTCCCGGCGCCGCTCACCGAGGAGCAGACCGCCGAGGTGCAGCGGCTCGCGGTCGAGGCGTTCGAGGCGGCCTCCTGCGAGGGACTGGTCCGCGCGGACTTCTTCCTCACCGAGGACGGCGAGTTCGTGATCAACGAGATCAACACCCTGCCCGGCTTCACGCCGATCTCGATGTACCCGCAGATGTGGCAGGCCAGCGGCGTCAGCTACCCGGAGCTGATCGACCGCCTGGTGCAGGCGGCACTGCGCCGCTCGACCGGCCTGCGCTGAGCAACCGCCGCATCACCCGCGCATGGAGGCGATCCCCTCGGGGATCGCCTTCTTCACGGCCGGGGCGAGATCCGTGAGGATCGCGGTGCCCTCCTCCTGCGCCGACATCCCCTTCGGCAGACCGATCTGCACATACGCCACACGGCCCGCGGTGGTGAACCGCCAGGTGCCGTCGCTCTGCTTCTGCATCAGCCAGTCGACGCCGTTCACCCCGCCCGCGATGGCGTCGGGGTCACCGCCCTCGGCCACCTTGGGATCGATCATCTTCGGCGGCCGTGCGACACCGCAGCGCAGTATGATCGCCGGGTTTCCCCAGCCCGCCGTGTAGGCGGACCGGGGTTCGGGGTCGTTGCGGCTTCGCCCGTCGAGCTTCCGCGGCAGCGCCCGGTGCAGTTCCCGGCACACCGGTGCCGTCTTCGCGTCGGGGCTGGGAACCGCCACGGTGGCGCTGTCGTCTGCCGAGGAGCAGCCCGCGACCGCGATCAGCAGCGCGGGCGCGAGCAGGCCGAAGGGCCGGTGACCGAAAGACTTCACCGGCCAAGGGTAGACGGGGGCTACAGATGCACGACCGGACAGGTCAGGGTGCGGGTGATGCCGTCCACTTGCTGGACCTTGGCGACCACCATGCGACCGAGGTCGTCGACCGTGTCGGCCTGGGCGCGCACGATGACGTCGTACGGTCCCGTCACGTCCTCGGCCTGGATCACTCCAGGGATCTTGCTGATCGTCTCGGCGACGGTCGACGCCTTGCCGACCTCCGTCTGGATCAGGATGTACGCCTGTACCACGGAACCTCCAGGGCGGCCACGAGGATCATGTGGGGAAAAGGAACGCCACGGTATCGCGTCGCCGCTCCCCGCGGGGAGACCTGCGGGAACCGGGCTTGCGCGCCAGGGTGCAGGCACGACGGAAGTTGACGGTCGCAAGACCGTTCCTACGGTCATCCGGACCGTATCGACAGTCCCCTCGACCGTATCGGGGACACTGATGACGCGCGACTGGGCACGGCATGGCAGAGAAGGGGAGCAAGGGCAATGAAGGGCACTGTTGGTGAGCTCGGGGAGTTCGGGCTCATCAGGGAGCTCACCTCCCGTCTCACCACCACCCCGGCGGTCCGGATCGGCCCCGGCGACGACGCCGCGGTGGTCGCCGCGCCCGACCGCCGGGTGGTGGCGAGCACCGACATCCTGCTGGAGGGGCGGCACTTCCGCCGCGACTGGTCCACGGCCTACGACGTCGGCCGCAAGGCGGCGGCGCAGAACCTCGCCGACATCGCCGCGATGGGCGCCGTACCGACCGCCCTGCTGCTCGGCCTGGTCGTCCCGGCCGAACTCCCGGTGACCTGGCCCAGCGAGCTGATGGACGGGCTGCGCGACGAGTGCCAGGTCGCGGGCGCCTCCGTGGTCGGCGGTGACGTCGTGCGCGGCGACACGATCATGGTGTCGATCACCGCGCTCGGTGATCTGCGCAACCAGGAGCCCGTCACGCGCGCGGGAGCCCAGCCCGGCGACCTGGTCGCCGTCACCGGCTGGCTGGGCTGGTCCGCGGCCGGTTACGCCGTCCTCTCCCGCGGTTTCCGCTCCCCACGCGCCTTCGTGGAGGCCCACCGCCGCCCGGAGCCGCCGTACCACGCGGGTCCGGCCGCCGCGGGGCTCGGCGCGACCGCGATGTGCGACGTGAGCGACGGGCTGATCGCCGACCTCGGGCACATCGCCGAGGCGAGCAAGGTCCGCATCGACATCCGCTCGGGCGCGATCGACATCCCGACGCAGATGAACGACATCGGTCAGGCCGTCGGCGTCGACCCGCTGCAGTGGGTGCTGACCGGGGGAGAGGACCACGCGATCGTCGCGACCTTCCCGCCGGACACCAAGCTCCCGGCCCGCTGGAAGGTCATCGGCGAGGTCCTCAACCCCTCCGCGCTGCCCCAGGTGACCGTCGACGGGGCGCCCTGGACCAGCAAGGGCGGCTGGGACCACTTCGGGGACATCGAGTCATGATCCCGCGCGTACTGACCGTGGCGGGCTCCGACTCCGGGGGCGGGGCCGGCATCCAGGCCGACCTGAAGACGATGCTGGCGCTCGGTGTGCACGGGATGAGCGTGATCACGGCGGTGACCGCGCAGAACTCGCTGGGCGTGCAGGGCGCCTGGGAGCTGCCCGTGGAGGCGGTGCGGGCCCAGTACCGCAGCGTCGTGGACGACATCGGCGTCCAGGCCGTGAAGACCGGCATGCTGGCCTCGGCGGAACTGGTCGAGGCGGTCGCCGAGTTGATCTCCGGCACGGACGCGCCGGCCGTCGTGGACCCGGTGGGCGTCTCCAAGCACGGGGATCCGCTGCTGGCCGCGTCCGCGCTGGACTCCGTACGGACGAAGCTGCTCCCGGCGGCCACGGTCGCCACCCCGAACCTCGACGAGGTGGCTCAACTCACGGGGGTGCCGGTCGAGTCCGAGGACGATCTGCGGCGGGCCGCGGACGCCGTGCTGGAGTACGGGCCGCGGTGGGTGCTGATCAAGGGCGGGCACCTGGCGGGCGAGGCCGTGGACCTGCTCACGGACGGTGTCGCCGAGTACCGGCTGCGCGCGCCCCGCCACGACAACCGGCACACCCACGGCACCGGCTGCACACTGGCCTCAGCCGTCGCCTCGGGGCTGGCGAAGGGCAGAAGCGTGCCGGAGGCGGTCACGCAGGCCAAGGAGTACGTCACGGGGGCCATCGCGGCCGGGTTCGCGCTGGGCGCTGGTATCGGCCCGGTGGATCACGGCTGGCGGTTCAGGCGCTGATCTCGCGCGGGTACGGCAAAAAGCCGGCCCACCCTCGGGTGGACCGGCTCAGTGCAGCGAACCAGGCAGTGGCCGCGCGCTCAGCTGTAGCGTCAGCGCGAGACCTTGCCGGCCTTGATGCACGAGGTGCAAGCGTTCACGCGCTTCGGCGTCCCGCCGACCACGGTACGCACACGCTGGATGTTCGGGTTCCAGCGGCGGGACGTACGGCGGTGCGAGTGCGAGATGTTGTTGCCGAAGCCCGGCCCCTTGCCGCAGACGTCGCAGTTGGCAGCCACGGGTCACTCCAAAGACTTCAGATGCACTTACGGTTAATCCCGGCATGCCGGGATCGAGATCCTAAGATCTGAGATCTTGAGTGGCGTTGCCAGGGGAACGGCCCGATCAGGATCGGGCAACCGGAGCAGCATACAACGGCTGCGCCCGTAGAACGAAACTACCATGGCAGCTCAGGGCACCGCTTCCGGCCCTCTTCCGGTGGACACCACTTCGGGGTCTACGCTGCGTCCACGTCCAGCCAGCAGGTCAGGGAGGCGCAGGTGGCGCAGGTGCCGCAGACATTCCTCGATGCTCTCGCGGTGCGCACCTGGTGCGGTCTGGCGCTCACAGCGCTCGGGCGCGCGCGCGAGGAGATCGACGCGATCAACGTCTATCCGGTGGCCGACGGCGACACCGGAACGAATCTCTACCTCACCCTGGAATCGGCGGCCACGGCCGTGGAGGCGGTGTTCGCCGGGTACGAGACGGGTGCCGGGGAGCCCTCCCTGGGGGACGCCGTGCGCGCGATGGCCCACGGGGCGCTGATCGGGGCCCGGGGCAACTCCGGGACGATCCTGGCGCAGCTGCTGCGCGGCATGGCGCAGGTGCTCGCCGAGGGCGGTGCGGCGTCCCGCGTCGACGGCGCGGCGCTGCGGCTGGCGCTACGGCGGGCCGCCGACTCCGCCCGGCAGGCCGTCGCCCACCCCGTCGAGGGCACGGTGCTGACCGTCGCCTCGGCCGCCGCCGAGGCCGCCGAGGAGGCCGAGGGCGACTGCGGCACGGTCGCGCGGGCGGCCTACGAGGGCGCGCGGAAGGCTCTGGCCGCCACTCCGGGCCAGCTGCCCGTACTCGGCCGGGCGGGGGTGGTCGACGCGGGCGGACGGGGGCTCGTGGCGGTGCTGGCGGCGCTGGTGGAGGCGTTCACGGGGGAGGCGGTGCGCGAGGTGCCGGGGATGCGGGAGGCACCGGGGGCTTCGGACGCGGTTTCCGGCGGGCACGCGCGCGTGGAGGACATCTCCGATGCGGACCTGTGTGCCGAGGGCGCGGAGGACGGCGGTCCCGCCTACGAGGTGATCTATCTCCTGGAGGCCGGCGACACGGCGGTGGCCCGGCTCCGGGAACGCCTCGACGCGCTCGGCGACTCCCTGGTCGTGGTCGGCGGCGACGGGCTGTGGAACGTCCATGTGCACGTCGACGACGCGGGCGCCGCCGTGGAGGCGGGCGTGGAGGCCGGGCGGCCGTACCGGATCCGGATCACCCACTTCGGGCTCGGGGACGTCCACACGGGCGGCGGGCGGCCCCCGCGCGAGCGCGCCCAGCGAGCCGTCGTGGCCGTCGTACCGGGCGAGGGCCTGGCCGGGCTGTACACCGAGGCGGGCGCCACGACCGTGCTCGCGCGCCCCGGGGAGCCGCCCGCCAGCGGGGAGCTGGTGCAGGCGCTGCGGCGTGCCCACGCACGCGAGGTCGTCCTGCTGCCCAACGACGCCGAACTGCGCCACACGGCCGCGGCGGCCGCCGAGCAGGCCCGCGCCGAGGGCATCCGGGTGGCCCTGATCCCGACCCGCTCGGCGGTCCAGGGCATCGCCGCGCTCGCCGTGCACGAGCCGGGGCGCCGGTTCGACGAGGACGTGGTCCAGATGACGGCGGCGGCGGGCGCCACCCGGTACGCCGAGGTCGTCGTCGCCGAACGCCAGTCCTGGACGACGGCCGGCATCTGCCAGGCCGGGGACGTGCTCGGGCTGATCGACGGCGATGTGGCGGTGATCGGCGAGGAGGTCACCGCCACCGCCGCGACCGTCCTGGACCGCATGCTCCAGGCCGGCGGCGAGCTGGTCACCCTCGTCGTCGGCGACGAGGCCCCCGAGGCCGTCGCCGAGCATCTCCAGTCCCGCGTACGGGAGTCCTACCTCGCCGTGGACACGGTCGTGTACCGGGGCGGCCGGCAGGGGACCCTGCTGCTCATCGGCGTGGAGTGAGCTCCGGGAGAGGGCCCGGGCCTCACGGCTGAGGCTCGTCGAGCATCCGGATGGCTTCCGCGCGACGCGCCCGGACGGTGTCGTCCGTGTCGCCGGCCCCCTCGTAGGCGGCGAGTACGCCGCGCGCGCGTGCCGCCGCCTCAGCGGCCCGGCCGAGGCCGGCCTGAAGCCGGCCGGCGGCGAGTTCGGCACCGGTACGGTCGTGCAGCCCGTCCGCGCCCAGGGCGTCGAACAGCACGGCCGCCCGCTCCATCTGGACCAGCGCCGCCTCGAACCCGGCCTGGATCGCGCCGTCTTCGACCTCCTCGTCCGCCGAGCGGGCCAGCAGATCCCCGAACTGGCGGTGCGTGTGAGCGAGTTCGGCCGTGAGCTGTTCCCGGGACACCGGGTCGGCCGCGGCCCGAAGCGCGCGCTCGCACTCCCGCACCGCCTCGGTCATCAGCTCCCGGCCGCCCTCCGCGCCGCCCTCCCCGCGCAGCGCGAGCCAGCCGCGGGCGCGCAGCGAGCGGACGAGGAAGGCCGGGTTGCCCAGCGCGCGCCACAGTCCGCCCGCGCGCGTGTACGCCTCGTCCGCCTCTTGAAGCAGGCCGGCCGTGCTCAGGGACTCGGCGGCGAGGTGGGCGAGCGTGGCGTGGTCCTGCTGCTCGGGCCAGTGCCGGGCGGTCTCGGCCGCCCGCAGCCGCTGTTCGGCGGCCGCGCGGTGATCGCCCAGCTCGCTCAGGCAGTCGCCGAGCCACCACCGCGCCTGTACGACGGCCCCGTCCCCGTGCGTCTTGGCGGACAGGTCGGCCAGCGCCGACTCCAGCACCTCGGCGGCCTCGGCGTACCGTCCCTGCCCCAGCAGGAACCCGCCCAGCTGCTGCCGCGCCCAGGCACCCAGCGTGCCGCTCTCGCCCGCCTCGTCGGCCCAGTGCGCCGCCTGAAGCGCGTGCTCGGCCGCCTCGACGACCTCGCCCCGGGCGCCGACGACCTCGGCGAGCTGCAGATGCAGCTGGGCCCTCCCGACCGGCTCCACGTACGGCCCGCCGTGCTCCAGCGCGGCCCGCAGCGCCCGCTCGGCCCCGGCCGGGTCACCGGCCTGATGGGCCAGTGCGGCGACCTGCGCCTCGTACTCCACGGCGAACCACGGCAGCCCGGCGTCCACGTACCCGTCGGCCGCCCGCCGGAACAGCTCCGCGGCCCGCCCGGCGTCCCCGCGCAGCCCGGCGAGCTCGGCGAGCATGGCCCGCGCCTCCGCGGCCCGGGCGGCCAGCCGCACCTCGCCCCCGGTCCGCCCGTCGACCAGCGCCAGCACCTCACGCACGGCCTGCTCGGCCCGCACCAGAACATCCCGCACCCGCCCCGGCACAACCCCGGGCGCCACGGCGTCCCCGGCCCCCGCCCGACGCCCGGCCTCCTCGCCGGAGGCGGCCCCACCTGCCACGCCGTCGTCGGGGTGTGTGCCGTCCGGCAGCAGGCCTTCGCGTTCCGTCTCGCCCGAGCCCACCGAAGGTGCGGGGCTGTCTTCGGCCGGTGTCTTTAGGACCGGTGCCCCCTCGTGCACGCACCGCATCAGGATCCGGGCCCGGCTCATCAGCACAGACGCCGTCTGCCGTACGCCGGTGGACTCCTCGGCGTACAACGCCAGGACCTCGTCGTACAGGGCGGTGGCCGTCTCCAGGGCCACGTCCACCTCGCCCGTCAGGGCGCGGACGTACGCGCCACGCGCGCGTGCCGCCAGGGCCTCGCCGGCGTCGCCCGCCTCCGCATAGAGGGCGGCTGCCTGCTCGAACAGCTCGATGCCCGCCGGGCCGCGGGACATCGCCTCGTGGTCGGCGAGCTCCGCGCGGTCGCGCGGCTCCAGTTCCGTTTCGCCCGCCGCCCGCGCGACGGCCGCCCAGGCCTCCGGGGCGTGCGGCTGCAGCGTGTCCGACAGCCGCCGCGCCTCGGCGAGCAGGGCCGCCAGGTCAGGCGCGTCGGGCACCTCCGGCGGCGGGGGCGCGACCACCGCGGCCGGCGCGGGGCGCGAGCGCACGCCCAGCGGCAGGCGCTCCACCAGCGGCCGCCGGGCCATACGCGCGCGTGCCCGGTCGCCGACGTACGACGTGCCGTTGCGCCGGTCGAACCGCTCGGCCAGGTCCAGCGCCTCCACGCGCGCGTGGGCGGCGAGTTCGCCCGCCGTCCAGGTCCGCCCGGCCGGCCCCGGCACCCGCTGCCCGCCGAGGCCCAGCTCGGTCAGCCGGTCCATCAGCAGCGTCACCACGGCCATGAAGTCCAGCCGGCTGCGCGGATGCCCGGTGTCCGTGAAGTAGGCGGGGCGCTCCGCGAGCAGCTCCAGCGCGCGTGCCTCGTTCCCGGTCAGCGCGCAGAACTCCACATGGTCGGCGTACGCGCCGCGCATCGACTCCATCGGGCGGACGAGCCGCAAGCCCCGCAGATGGTTCGCGCGGGCCTCGTCGAGGCGCCCCAGGCGCAGCAGCGGGGCCAGCGAGGAGGCCAGCACGGTGTGCGGTTCGTGCGCGCAGGTGAACTCACCTTCCAGCACCGGCCGCCACAGCTCCAGGGCCTCCGCGTCCCGGCCGCGCTGGACCTGCCACTCGCCCTGCCTGTGCAGCTCGCACGCGTGACAGTCGGCCATCGCGTCCCGGTCCGCGGCGAGCCACGCCGCGTACGCCCGCTCCGCACGCGCCAGGTCCCCGATGTGCGCGGCCACACTGAACTCGGCGCCGCGCACGGCCCGTTCGGAGTAACCGGCGAGCCGGTAGCGGTGCTCCATCTCGCCGAGCCACTTCTCGATCGAGGCGAGCGGGACGTGCGGCTGGTCCAGCATGCCCGCCGACACCCACTTGAAGACCCAGTGCAGCGAGTGCGCCTCGTACGCGTCGAAGTCCTCGGGTCGTTCGTCCCACATGCGCAGCAGCCGCGCGAACGGGACGAACATCTTGTCCTTCTCGGAGCTGTAGTTGTACACCTTCAGCTGGTGCCCGAGCGCCTCGATGACGGCCAGCGGGATGCCGAGGCCCTCCGCCTCGGCCAGCAACTGCTCCGCGCGGGCGTTGCGGGCCGGGCCCTCCGGCTGCCCGGAGTTCTCCGCCATCGCCCGGCGCAGCGCGTCGAAGTCCGTGATCTCACCCATCAGTCGCCGTTCTCCCCGTGTGTGGCCCATTCCAGCAGGCCGATGAACGCCCGGTTCAGCAGCGCCGAGTCCGCCGGCCTGAGCGGGCGCTGCGCCATCAGCAGGGCCTGCCCGTACAGCGACTCGGTCGCCGTGCCGATCAGCTCCGCATCCTTGAGCGAACTGATCCTGCGCACCAGCGGGTTGAGATGGTTGAGGACCAGACGCGCGCGTGGCGCGCTGCCGCGCAGCGAGCCGAGGATGCCCGCCCACAGGTCGTCGGCCCGCTCCTCGGCCGCCGCGCGGGCCTGCTCGTGCCGCGCGGAACGGTCGTCCAGGTGCAGCGCGGGCACCGACAGCGGGTGGAAGGCCCGCAGGACGACATCGCAGCCCAGGGGGTCGAGTTTCGCCCGCGCGGCCGCCAGGAAGCCGGACAGGGCCAGCTCCTCGTCCGCATCGACCGCGTCCAGGTGCGCGGTCACGGTGTCCGCGTCCAGCTCGGCGACCACCGTGCCCGGCCGCACCGACGGCAGCGCCTCGACCAGGTCGCCGTCGTACGTGTAGCCGCCGTTGACCACGCCGACGCCCTGCGCGGAGGCGATCGGCGCGACCTGCCGGTACTCCTCGACGGTCCGCGTGAAGTGCACCACCGGGTGCCGCTGCGCGAACTCCTCCAGGGACAGCTGCCCGTCGGTCGTCTCGAACGGCAGCCAGGGCAGCATCGTGCGCAGCATGTCGCGATCGTGCCGGGCGAGGGACTTCACCCCCAGGTGGTGCACGGCGAGGAAGGCCGCGAGCCGCTCCGGATCACCGGCGGCCAGCCCCGTGAGCCAGGACCGGATCCTTTCGCCGAGCGCCTCCCGTACGGCGGCCAGCGTCTCGTCCTCGTACAGCGACTCGCGCGAGGCCGTGGGCCGCAGACTGTCGGTGTCCAGCACACAGCGCACGAAGAACGCCCAGTCGGGCAGCAGCTGTTCGGCTTGCTCGGTCAGCAACATGCCCTTCAGGTGCACCCGGTGCCTCGCCCGCTGGGCCGGGCTCACGGCCGCCGGCAGCACGTACGCCACCCCGCGGATCCCGGCCAGCGGCACGTCCAGGTCGATCGAGTCCAGCGGCGCGAACCCGAACAGCTCGTGGCAGTGCCGGGCCAGTGCCACCCTCCGGCTCGACGGGCTCGGATACGGCCGGTCCCAGGGCGCGGGCAGATCGGTGACCGGCTCCTCGCCCACCCGGACGTCGTAGGGCAGCAGCGCACCGACGTCGCGGGCCAGGGCCAGGACCCGTTCCGGCGCCAGCCACTCGGCCGCCCCGGGCCGGGCGGTCAGGTGGACGGTCGTACCGGGCTCGGGCCGCGCGGAGTGGGGCAGGGTCCGCACGGTGTACGAGCCGTCGTCGCACGCCGTCCACTCCACCGGTGGTGCGCCGGGCGTACGGGCGCTGCGGCTGACCACCCGGATCCGCTCGGCGACCACGAAGCAGGCCAGCAGGCCGATGCCGAACTGGCCGAGGAAGTCCGAGCGGGCCTCCTGCAGGCCCTCGGCCCGCTTGGAGCTGCGCCCGATGGTGGCCAGCAGCTCGTGCACGTCCGCCTCGGTGAGCCCGATCCCGCTGTCCTCCACCCGCAGGCCGCCGCCGTCGGCGTACAGCCGCACGCGGGCCGGGGCGTCGGGCTCCGCACTCCGCCGTGCCGTGATGGCGTCGACGGCGTTCTGCAGCAGCTCGCGCAGATAGACCTTGGGGCTCGAGTAGAGGTGATGGGACAGCAGGTCCACCAGACCGCGCAGGTCGACCTGGAACGTGTGAGGTCGGTGAGGTGATGGGGATGGCTGGGATGACTGTGAGGTCTGCGAGTCCATCGTCACTGCGCCGGAGGGGGAGGCATGCGGCGCGGGGTCGGGCGGTCCCGGCGGGGCGGTGACCGCGGGGGATGGCCGGAGCGCGCCATCCTAGGGCCGAACAGCCCGGCTGACCAGGGTTTTCCCGGCATTGTCAGTGACGTGGTGTGCAATGGATCTCGTGCCCGCACTGCAAGAACCACTGAAGCAGCCCCTGAAGTCGGTGCTCGGCCCCGCCACCGCGAAGGTGATGGCCGAGCACCTCGGCCTGCACACCGTCGGCGACCTCCTCCACCACTACCCGCGCAGATACGAGGAGCGCGGCCAGCTCACCCAGCTCGCCGACCTCCCCATGGACGAGCACGTCACGGTGGTCGCCCAGGTCGCCGACGCGCGCCTGCACACCTTCGCCTCCGCCAAGGCACCCCGCGGCAAGGGCCAGCGCCTGGAGGTCACGATCACCGACGGCAGCGGCCGGCTCCAGCTGGTCTTCTTCGGCAACGGCGTGCACAAGCCCCACAAGGAGCTGCTGCCGGGCACCCGCGCGATGTTCGCCGGCAAGGTCTCGGTCTTCAACCGTCGCCTCCAACTGGCCCATCCGGCCTATGAGTTGCTGCGCGGCGACAGCGAGGAAGCCGTGGAGAGCTGGGCCGGCGCGCTGATCCCCATCTACCCGGCCACCGCCAAACTGGAGTCCTGGAAGATCGGCAAGGCGGTCCAGACGGTGCTGCCCACCGCCCAGGAGGCCCTCGACCCGCTGCCGCCGTCCCTGCGCGAGGGCCGTGGCCTGGTCCCGCTCCCCGAGGCCCTGCTCAAGATCCACCGCCCGCACACGAAGGCCGACATCGCCGACGCCCGCGCCCGCCTGAAGTGGGACGAGGCCTTCGTCCTGCAGGTCGCCCTGGCCCGCCGCCGCCACGCGGACACCCAGCTTCCCGCCGTCCCCCGCACACCCAGGCCCGACGGCCTCCTCACGGCCTTCGACGACCGCCTGCCCTTCACCCTCACCGAGGGCCAGCAGAAGGTCTCCAAGGAGATCTTCGACGACCTCGCGACCGAGCATCCGATGCACCGGTTGCTGCAGGGCGAGGTCGGCTCGGGCAAGGCCCAGCCGCTGGACTCGCTCGTCCTCACCCCTGTTGGTTTCCGTCGCATGGGCGACTTGAAGACAGGGGACGAGGTCATCGTGCCGGACGGGGAGGTCGCCCTGATCGACGGCCTCTTCCCGCAAGGAGAACGCGACGTCTGGCGTCTGATCCTTTCGGACGGAAGTTCCGTGGAGTGCGACGACGAACATCTCTGGATCGTCGGCACGAGCTGCGGGTGGCATCGGGGTCAGCCGCCCAAGGTCATGACCACTCGGGAGATCCGCCTGGACACGTTCAAGGCCAACGGATCCTCGAAGTGGTACATTCCGGCCGCAGCCCCCGTCGACCTCGGAGACGACTCGGCGCTGCCGATGGATCCTTACCTTTTCGGCCTTCTCCTAGGGGACGGCTCCTTCCGCCACAACTTGCGCCTGTCCACTATCGATGACGAGATCCGGGATGCCGTGGCGGCCGCCGTGGCGCCAGAATGCCGGTTGGTGCCAGTGCAGGGCTCCCGTTGCGACTACACGATCCAGCTCGCGCAACGTGTCGGCGGGGCGCGAAATCCAGTGATCCAAGCCCTGCGCGATCTGGGTCTGTGGGATCTGACATCACACGACAAGTTCGTTCCTGACATGTTCAAGAACACGTCGATCAAGAACCGTCATGCTGTACTCCAGGGGCTCATGGACACTGATGGGACCGTCCATACGGGCGGCTTCAGCGCCTCGTTCTGCTCCGCCTCGCGCAGGCTCGCGGACGATGTCGCATGGCTGGTGCGCTCCCTGGGAGGCCGGGCGCGGATCCTGCCGGAGCGGGCTGCGTTCAATGTCTCCGTTTCCCTGCCCGATGCCTATGCCCCGTTCAGGCTTACGCGCAAGGCTGAACAGGTAGGTCCCCGGCCGAAGTACAACACCTTCCGACGCGGAGTCCGCTCAGTCGAGTACGTGGGACGAAAGCCGGTCCAGTGCATCAGCGTCGCCCACCCGAGCCACGCGTACGTCACCGACCACTTCACGGTCACCCACAACACCATGGTCGCCCTGCGCGCCATGCTCGCCGTCGTCGACGCGGGCGGGCAGGCGGCCATGCTCGCGCCCACCGAGGTGCTCGCCCAGCAGCACCACCGCTCGGTCACCGAGATGATGGGCGAGCTGGCCAGTTGGGGGCTGTGGCGCGAAGCGCCTCCGCAGAAGGGTGGTGGTGGGCGACGGGAGGGCGGCATGCTGGGCGGCGCCGAGCACGCCACCAAGGTCGTGCTGCTCACCGGCTCCATGGGCGCCGCCGCCCGCCGCCAGGCCCTGCTCGACCTGGTCACCGGCGAGGCCGGCATCGTCATCGGCACGCACGCCCTGATCGAGGACAAGGTCCAGTTCCACGACCTCGGCCTGGTCGTGGTCGACGAACAGCACCGCTTCGGCGTCGAGCAGCGCGACGCCCTGCGCGGCAAGGGCAAACAGCCCCCGCACCTGCTGGTCATGACGGCCACCCCGATCCCGCGCACGGTCGCCATGACGGTCTTCGGCGACCTGGAGACCTCGGTCCTCGACCAGCTCCCCGCCGGCCGCTCCCCGATCGCCAGCCATGTCGTCCCGGCCGCCGACAAGCCGCACTTCCTCGCCCGCGCCTGGGAGCGGGTCCGCGAGGAGGTCGCAGCCGGTCACCAGGCGTACGTCGTCTGCCCCCGCATCGGCGACGAGGAGGACGACCCCGGGAAGGCCAAGCAGAAGTCGCCCGAGGACGAGGCGGAGAAGCGCCCGCCGCTCGCGGTCCTGGACGTCGCCGACCAGCTGGGCCGCGGCCCCCTCCAGGGCCTGAAGGTGGAGGTCCTCCACGGCCGTATGAACCCCGACGACAAGGACGCGGTGATGCGCCGCTTCGCGGCCGGCGAGACGGACGTCCTGGTCGCCACCACGGTCATCGAGGTCGGGGTGAACGTCCCGAACGCCACGGTGATGGTCATCATGGACGCCGACCGCTTCGGCGTCTCCCAGCTCCACCAGCTCCGCGGCCGCGTCGGCCGGGGATCGGCCCCCGGCCTGTGCCTGCTGGTCACCGAGATGCCCGAGGCCAGCGCGGCCCGCCAGCGGCTGAACGCCGTCGCCGCCACCCTCGACGGCTTCGAGCTCTCCCGTATCGACCTCGAACAGCGCCGCGAGGGCGACGTCCTCGGCCAGGCCCAGTCCGGCGCCCGCTCCTCCCTGCGCGTCCTCGCGGTCATCGAGGACGAGGAGGTCATCGCGGAGGCGAGGGCGGAGGCGACGGCGCTGGTGGCGTCCGATCCGGAGCTGGAGCGCCTGCCGGGTCTCCGTACGGCTCTGGACGCTCTGGTGGACGAGGACAGGGAGCAGTACCTGGAAAAGGGCTGAGCCACAATGAACGTAATGCCGCCCACGAAGAAGGACCCCACATGACCCGCGTGATCGCCGGCCGGGCCGGCGGACGGCGCCTCTTGGTACCCCCCGGCACCGGAACCCGGCCGACATCGGACCGCGCACGCGAAGGCCTCTTCTCCACCTGGCAGTCACTGCTGGGCGGCCCCCTGGACGGAGAACGCGTCCTCGACCTCTACGCCGGCTCGGGCGCCGTGGGCCTGGAGGCCCTCTCCCGGGGAGCGAGCCACACCCTCCTGGTCGAGGCCGACGCCCGCGCGGCGAGGATCGTCCGCGAGAACGCGAAGAACCTGGGTCTCCCGGGCGCCGAGGTCAGGGCAGGCAAAGCGGAACAGATCATCAGACAACCGGCCCCACAAGAGCCGTACGACCTCGTCTTCCTCGACCCCCCGTACGCCGTCACGGATCACGATCTTCGCGAGATTCTGCTCACACTCCACTCGGAGGGCTGGCTCGCTGAGCAAGCGCTCGTCACCGTGGAGCGCAGCACCAGAGGCGGCGCATTCCGGTGGCCGGACGGCTTCGAGGCGATCAGGTCCCGTCGCTACGGCGAGGGAACGTTTTGGTACGGTCGCGCCGCCTCTACGTGCGAAGACGCACGATGACCGGACCGGAGAGCGAGGGATCACAAGTGCGCCGCGCCGTCTGTCCCGGGTCGTTCGACCCGATCACCAACGGACACCTCGACATCATTGCCCGAGCCTCCCGTCTCTACGACGAGGTGTACGTCGCGGTGATGATCAACAAGTCCAAGAAGGGCCTGTTCGAGATCGAGGAGCGGATCGAGCTGATCCGCGAGGTCACCGCCGAGTACGCGAACGTCCGGGTCGAGGCCTTCCACGGCCTCCTCGTCGACTTCTGCAAGCAGCGCGACATCCCCGCCATCGTCAAGGGCCTGCGCGCCGTCAGCGACTTCGACTACGAACTGCAGATGGCCCAGATGAACATCGGCCTCACGGGAGTCGAGACGCTGTTCGTGCCCACCAACCCCACCTACAGCTTCCTCTCCTCCTCCCTGGTCAAGGAGGTCGCGGCCTGGGGCGGCGACGTCTCCCACCTGGTGCCCGCCCCGGTGCTCGAGGCCCTGAACAAGCGCCTGCGCAAGGTCTGATGGGACCGATGGGACTACAGTCGTCCCGTCCGTCTCCATCCCGGCTGTAGAGAGTGGCGAGCACAGGTGGACGTGCAGAAGAAGCTCGACGAGATCGTCTCCACGGTCTCCGGCGCCCGGTCCATGCCCATGTCGGCGTCGTGCGTGGTCAACCGTGCCGAGCTGCTCGCGATGCTCGAAGAGGTGCGCCAGGCGCTGCCCGGCTCCCTCGCTCAGGCGCAGGAGCTGATCGGCGACCGTGAGCAGATGGTCGAGCAGGCCCGCATGGAGGCCGAGCGGATCATCGAGAACGCGCACGCCGAGCGCGGCTCGCTGATCTCCGACACCGAGATCGCCCGCCGCTCCCAGGCCGAGGCCGACCGGATCCTCGCCGAGGCCCGCAAGGAGGCCGAGGAGATCCGCGCCGAGGCCGACGACTACGTCGACTCCAAGCTCGCCAACTTCGAGGTCGTCCTCACCAAGACCCTCGGCTCGGTGGGCCGGGGCCGGGAGAAGCTGCTCGGCACCGGGCCCGGCCTGGACGAGAACGGCTACGA
This sequence comes from Streptomyces sp. NPDC001393, assembly GCF_053597455.1. Classification (NCBI taxonomy): domain Bacteria; kingdom Bacillati; phylum Actinomycetota; class Actinomycetes; order Kitasatosporales; family Streptomycetaceae; genus Streptomyces; species Streptomyces sp. NPDC001393. The sequence continues at coordinate 144,128 of NZ_JBSFIH010000012.1, read as the reverse complement.
GGACGAGGACGCCCCCGAGCGCAGCCACGACCCGGAGACCCTGCGCCACAACGCCGACCAATACGTCGACGTCAAGCTGGGCGCCTTCGAGGCGGTCCTCGCCAAGACCCTGGAGGCCGTCGGGCGCGGCCGGCAGAAGCTGCACGGCCGGATCGCCACGGACGACCTCGGCGCCCTCGCCGACGACACCACGACCTTCCAGCACTCCAGCGACGCCGACTACCTGGCCGACCTGGCCGCCCTCGCCGAGCAGGACACCCCGGCCGAGCGCACCGACCGCCAGCAGCAGCCGCAGCAGCCGTCGTACGAGCCGCAGCCCGCGTACGCGTCGTACGAGCAGCAGCAGCCCGACCCCTACGGCGGCTTCCCGCAGCAGCCCGCCTACGGGCAGCAGGACCCCTACGGCTACCAGCAGGCCGACCCCTACGCCTATCAGGGCTACGAGCAGCAGCAGGCCGCCTACGACCACCAGCAGGCCCACCAGCAACAGCAGCAGGGCTATGCCCTGGACGAGACCAGCCTCTTCGACACGAGCATGATCAGCGCCGAGCAGCTGAGGGCCTACGAGCAGGGGCGCGGTCTGCAGTGACGTACCGGATTGGGCCCTGAGCGAAAGGTCCAGTATCCTGGCTCTTCGGTCGCGCGTACGTCCGCGATCACCGCTGCCCGCGACACCGCTGGGTGGCGGCCCTCCGAGCTCGAAGATCGAAAGCAGGAATGGCCTCCAACGCCCGCCTCGACCACCGCAACCCCCTCGTGTTCGACACGCACGAGCTGGGCCGGCGTCCTGGCGCGCTCCAGCGCCTGTCCCGCACGATCGACGCTCCCGCCGATCTCGGCATCCAGGAGGTCATCGGAGTGCCGGAAGGCGCCCCGGTGGAGCTCGAACTCCGGCTCGAGTCGGTCATGGAAGGGGTGCTCGTCACAGGCACCGCCCGTGCACAGGCCGAGGGGGAGTGCGTAAGGTGTCTGGAGCCGCTCGGGCTGGAGCTCGAAGCGGACTTCCAGGAACTGTTCTCGTACCCTGACGCCGACGACCGGGGCCGTGTGATCGCGGAACCGGGCGACGACGCCGAGGACGACGAGGACAGGTTCTTCCTCGAGGACGGACTCTTCGACCTCGAACCTCTGCTGCGCGATGCGGTGGTGCTCGCACTGCCGATGCAGCCGGTGTGCCAGGAAGACTGCCCGGGCCTGTGCTCCGAGTGCGGAGCGCGGCTCGCGGACGACCCGGACCACCATCACGACGCCGTCGACATCCGTTGGGCGGCTTTGCAGGGACTCGCCGGTTCACTCGAAGACGGCGAGAAGGACGAGATGAGCGGCGCTGACGCGGAAGCGGGCGTCGACGAGAAGCAGGAGAAGTAGCCGTGGCTGTTCCGAAGCGGAAGATGTCGCGCAGCAACACGCGCCACCGCCGGTCGCAGTGGAAGGCTGCGGTCCCCACCCTGGTTGCGTGCGAGCGCTGCCACGAGCCCAAGCAGCAGCACATCGCGTGCCCGTCTTGCGGCACCTACAACAAGCGCCAGGTCCTCGAAGTCTGAGCGGGCTGGTGAGAGGCACTGTGTCCAGTCCCAAGAAGGCGGAAGACGCCAAGGCGGACGCACCCGCCAAGAAGAAGGCGGACAACCAGGCCTCGTCCCACACGCTTCTGGAAGGGCGGCTCGGCTACCAGGTCGAGTCCGCCCTTCTGGTGCGCGCGCTGACCCACCGTTCCTACGCGTACGAGAACGGCGGTCTGCCGACGAACGAGCGGCTGGAGTTCCTCGGTGACTCCGTCCTCGGCCTCGTCGTCACGGACACGCTGTACCGCACCCACCCCGACCTGCCCGAGGGCCAACTGGCCAAGCTGCGGGCCGCGGTGGTCAACTCGCGTGCGCTGGCGGAGGTCGGCCGCGGCCTCGACCTGGGCTCCTTCATCCGGCTCGGCCGCGGTGAAGAGGGCACGGGCGGCCGGGACAAGGCGTCCATCCTCGCCGACACCCTCGAAGCGGTGATCGGTGCGGTCTATCTCGACCAGGGCCTCGACTCGGCGTCCGAGCTGGTGCACCGGCTCTTCGACCCGCTGATCGAGAAGTCCTCGAACCTCGGTGCCGGCCTGGACTGGAAGACCAGTCTCCAGGAGCTGACCGCGACCGAAGGACTCGGCGTGCCCGAGTACCTGGTCACGGAGACCGGCCCCGACCACGAGAAGACCTTCACTGCTGCCGCCCGCGTCGGAGGCGTCTCGTACGGCACCGGCACCGGCCGCAGCAAGAAGGAGGCGGAGCAGCAGGCCGCCGAGTCCGCCTGGCGGGCCATCAAGGCCGCGGCGGACGAGCGCGCCAAGGCGGCCAAGGAGGCCCAGCAGGCCGACGAGGCGGCCAAGGCCGCGGCCAAGGACGACGCGTCGTCGTCCGCTCCCGCCTGACCCACAGCAGTACCGAGCGCCCGCCCCGCCCGTCACGGCGGGGCGGGCGCTCGGCCATCCACCGCTTGCGTACGGGGGTCCCGATGCCCGAGTTGCCCGAGGTCGAGGTCGTCCGGCGCGGTCTGGCGCGCTGGGTCGCCCACCGCACCGTCGCCGAGGTCGAGGTGCTGCACCCGCGCGCCGTACGCCGGCACGTCGCGGGCGCCGACGACTTCGCGCACCGCCTCAAGGGCCACCACATCGGCGACCCGAGCCGCCGCGGCAAGTACCTGTGGCTGCCGCTGGAGGAGACGAACCAGTCAGTCCTCGCCCACCTCGGCATGAGCGGCCAGCTGCTGGTGCAGCCGCAGGAGGCGCCGGACGAGAAGCACCTGCGCATCCGGATCCGGTTCGCCGACTCCCTCGGCACCGAACTGCGCTTCGTGGACCAACGCACCTTCGGCGGGCTGTCGTTGCACGACAACACCCCCGACGGCCTGCCCGACGTCATCGCGCACATCGCCCGCGACCCCCTCGATCCGCTGTTCGACGACGAGGCGTTCCACCGGGCGCTGCGCCGCAAGCGGACCACCGTCAAGCGGGCTCTGCTGGACCAGTCGCTGATCAGCGGCGTCGGCAACATCTACGCGGACGAGGCGCTGTGGCGCGCCCGCATCCACTACGAGCGCCCGACGGCGAACCTCACCCGCCCCGTCACGACCGAACTCCTCGGCCACGTCCGGGACGTGATGAACGCGGCCCTCGCCGTCGGCGGCACCAGCTTCGACAGCCTGTACGTCAACGTCAACGGCGAGTCGGGCTACTTCGACCGGTCGCTGGACGCGTACGGCCGCGAGGGCGAGCCCTGCAAGCGGTGCGGCACCCCGATCCGCCGCCGCCCCTGGATGAACCGCTCCAGCTACTTCTGCCCGAAGTGCCAGCGCCCCCCGAAGATCCGGGCGGCGGTGCCGGCCGGCCGGGGCTGAGAGGAAGCGCCGTATGGCCCTGCCCGGACAGGGCGAGTTCTCGCTCGTCCTGCGCACCGACTTCTCCGACGACCCGGCCTGGGACGCGGTGTGCGCGGAGATCGAGGAGGCGGAGGAGTTCTCGACGGCCGTGTTCGTCAGCGATCCCCGGTTCGCCGGGGTGAGCGTCGAGGCGCTGGTCGAGGAGGACGCCGCCGCCGACGACGACGCGAAGGTCTTCTACGTGTTCCTCGCGGACGCGACCACCATGGCGGACGCGGAGCACCGCCTCCTGGCCGTCGACCTCGCCGACGAGCCCGGCCGCACCTTCCGGGTCGCGCCTGCCTGGTTCTCCGACATCTCCGTCAACCTCGGCATCGCGAACATGGACTTCGCCGAGTTCGCGGACTGCGTCGACGGCTCGGGCACCTACCGGGGCTGCGGCGACGGCTGACCGCCGCCCCGGCTACGCCGGCCGGCGGCCGTCGTAGGCCTCGCGCGCCGCCAGCACCTCGTCCATGGCACCTTCCACGCAGTGGATGAGCGCCAGCAGCCGCTCGGCGACCTGGCGGCCCAGGGGAGTGAGGTCGTAGTCCACGCGCGGCGGGTTGGTCGGCTGTGCCTCGCGGTGCACCAGGCCGTCGCGCTCCAGCGCGTGCAGCGTCTGGGACAGCATCTTCTCGCTCACCCCGTCCACGCGGCGGCGCAGTTCGTTGAAGCGCAGCGAGCCCTCGTACAGCGCGCCGAGCGTGAGACCGCCCCAGCGGCCCGTGACGTGCTCCAGCGTGCCGCGGGACGGGCAGGCCTTGGCGAAGACGTCGTAGGCGAGGTCGTCGTGGTCCTGGGTGGTGGCGCTCATACCGGCGGTCATGGCACAAGGATACTCCCGCACAGCGCTAACCGGCGGGTTGCACTAACCAGCGGTTAGTGCTTTCCTGGGGTCACCGCTTTCGAGCTGCCCATTCGAGGAGTCTCTGTGACCACCCCTGTCACCACCCCTGTCGTTTCCATCGCCTACCACTCCGGCTTCGGCCACACCGCCGTCCTCGCCGAGGCCGTCCGGACCGGTGCCGCCGACGCCGGGGCCGAGGTGCACCTGATCAAGGTCGACGAGATCACCGACGAGCAGTGGGAGACGCTGGACCGCTCCGACGCCATCGTCTTCGGCTCGCCCACCTACATGGGCACGGCCTCCGGCGCCTTCCACGTCTTCGCCGAGGCCACCTCCAAGCGCTGGTTCGGCCAGGCCTGGAAGGACAAGCTGGCCGCGGGCTTCACCAACTCGGCCTCCAAGAGCGGCGACAAGCTGCACACCCTGCAGTTCTTCCAGACGCTCGCCGCCCAGCACGGCATGACCTGGGTCAACCTCGGCCTGATGCCCGGCTGGAATGCCAGCACCGCCTCCGAGAACGACCTCAACCGCCTCGGCTTCTTCGCCGGCGCCGCCGCCCAGAGCAACAACGACCAGGGTCCCGAGGGCGTCCACAAGGCGGACGTGGCCACGGCCGAGCACCTGGGCCGCCGCGTCGCGGACACGGCCCGGCAGTTCGCGCGGGGCCGGATCGCCGCCTGACGCCAGGACGGCGAAGCCGAGCGGCTGGGCCATCGCGTCCGGGGTCCGCAGACGATGGGGCGGGCTGCGCCGAGTGGGCTCAGTACCCGAAGTCCTGCGTCCACCAGGGCCCGCCCGGGCCGAAGTGGACGCCGACGCCCAGGGTCTTGAAGTCGCAGTTCAGGATGTTGGCGCGGTGGCCGGGGCTGTCCATCCAGGCCTGCATCACGGCCGCCGCGTCGGCCTGGCCGCGGGCGATGTTCTCGCCGCCGAGGCCGGTGATCCCGGCCGCAGCGGCCCGGTCCCACGGCGTCCTGCCGTCCGGGTCGGTGTGGTCGAAGAAGTCCCGTGCCGCCATGTCGTCGCTGAACGACCCGGCCAGCCTGGTCAGCGAGGAGTTCGCGGTCAGCGCGCTGCACCCGACCTTCGCCCGCTCCTCGTTGACGAGCCTGAGCACCTCCGCCTCCGCCGCGGCCGTGTCCGTCTTCGACACCGCCGCCGGTGCGGAACCCGCCTTCGGCGCCTTGGACGCCGTACCCGACGGGACCGCCGTCGACGGGGCGGACGGCGTCGCCTGCGGCGTCGGCGTCCCGGTCGCCGTCTTCGACGCGGTGGGCGTGGGGGAGGCCGACGCGGACGCCGACCGGGAGGCGGAGGCCGACGGACTCTGGGCGGACGGGCTCGGGGACTCGGCGGGCCCGGAGGCCGGACCGGCGCCGCCCTTGGAATCGTCGGCACTGCCCGAGGCGCCGCCCTGCTCGGCGGCCGTGTTGCTCGGCGCGGGCACCGCCTGCAGCCGCGCATCGCCGGTGGTGTGCGTGTCGCCGCCGAGCCGGTAGTTCTGCAGACCCGGCACCACGCCGGTGGCCACCGCGGCCGTACCGAGGGCCACGGCCGCGGACACCCCGAGCAGGCCCGTGCGCACCGGCCGCGCGCCCTTCCTGCGGCGCCGGTGACCGGAGGAGAGGTTGTCGGCCGGGGTGAAGCCACCGCCCCCGGAGCCGCCCGGGCCGTCGTGCTCCGCCGCGAACAGGTAGGCGTGCGCCCTGGCGGTCGCCTCGGCGTAGGCCATCGGCTGCAGACCGGTCGCCGGGGTGTGGAACTCCGGGTTCAGATACGGCGCGATGCCCCGCGGCGCCTGTTCGCGCCGGACGATCTCCGTCCGCCCGCGCCGGACGATCTCACCCGGGTACGAGTCCCGCCGGGCCTCGGCCGCGTACGACTCCTGCCAGGCCTCCGCCGCGTACGACTCCTGCCGGGCGCCACCCTGGTACGGGTCCTGCCAGGCCTCACCCGCGAACGAGTTCTGCCAGGCCTCACCCGCGAACGAGTCCAGCGGGGTGCCGCTCCCGGTGACGGAGTGCTGGGTGTGGGTGCCCCCCGTGGCGCGGCCCGTGGCGGAGCGGCCGGCGGCGGAGCGTCGGTGGCGTCCCATGTCCTTGCCCTCTTCCTCGTCCTCGCGGTGGGCCGGCGCCTGCGCGGCCGGTGGCTTCCCATGGCCAACCCGACTCACTCGATCGAGTGAGTTTCATATGAGATGCATGGGGTCGGGACGCTACCGCATGCCGTCTGCGAGCGATGTGAACCGAGCGACACCGGCCAGGTTAGGTTGCACCCATGAGCGAAGATGTACGACTGGTCGCCTGGGTGCGTGGACGCGTGCAGGGTGTGGGTTTTCGCTGGTTCACGCGTGCCAAGGCGCTGGAGATCGGCGGCCTGAGTGGTTTTGCTCTCAATTTGGCCGACGGCCGCGTCCAGGTCGTCGCGGAGGGCCCGCGCGAGGACTGCGAGGGACTGCTGGACTGGCTCCAGGGCGACGACACGCCCGGACACGTGGACGGAGTCACCGAGATCTGGGACACACCCCGCGGCGGCTACGACGGCTTCGCCATCCGCTGAGCCGATTCTGTAAAGGCGCGCAGGCCGGCGCACCGGGAGCTGCCGGGGGCACATGCATACCGCAGAAACGACCTGGTGGTTGCCAAGAACGGGCCGGCATGGCAGGCTCCCCAGGAACAGCTGATCGCCACGCCCTGAGGGCCCCGGAAGACTCGCTGCGCCGCCGCTTTTCCGGCCGCGCGCCCCGGTTTGCCCGCCAATACAGGGCGTGATCGTGTTGACCGTCAAACTTTTTGGTGAGACGCTGAAAGCCCCGCGCACCTTAGCTGTTTGGCATGGAGCAGCACTAGAGCAACACCCGAATGTGCCAAGCACCGCGGGTGCTATCCCTCACGACCCACACCGCATCGGTCGGTCACTCATTGTGGAGGACCATCCATCATGGCAAAGGCGCTTCTCGGTTACGTCGGCGGCTCCGACCCTCGACTCCTCGCCGAGATGCGACGGCTGCAGCAGCGCGTCCAGGACCTGGAGTCCGAGCTCGTACGGATCCAGGCGGAGAACGAAGCGCTGTCGGCTGCCGCCTCTCAGGACAGGATCATGGAGAGCATCGACGCACACCAGGCGGAGCCTGCGCTCACCTGATCACTGCATCAGCTCCACAACAAGCAGTCGCAGTGGTTGGGCTGCCCGTATCAACCGCTCAGTCCATGAGGACGACCGCAACCCGGTCGTCAGAGTTGCAAGGGACGCTTCGGCGTCCCTTCTTTCTTCCCCCGCGCATCCTTTCACCCTCTTTAACGTACGGTGTGCCCTGCATGTTCATTGGCGAAACCGCGCGGTTGCGAGGGTTCATGGAGTGAGATAGCGGCGCCCGGTAGAGTCCAGCGGCGTGCACCTCAAGGCCCTGACCCTCCGCGGGTTCAAGTCGTTCGCCTCGGCGACCACACTCCGGTTCGAGCCGGGGATCACGTGTGTCGTCGGCCCGAACGGCTCGGGCAAGTCCAACGTCGTGGACGCGCTCAGCTGGGTCATGGGCGAACAGGGCGCCAAGTCGCTGCGCGGCGGCAAGATGGAGGACGTCATCTTCGCCGGCACCACCGGCCGCCCCCCGCTGGGCCGCGCCGAGGTGTCCCTGACCATCGACAACTCCGACGGCGCCCTGCCCATCGAGTACGCCGAGGTCACCATCACGCGGATCATGTTCCGCAACGGCGGCAGCGAGTACCAGATCAACGGCGACACCTGCCGCCTCCTGGACATCCAGGAACTCCTCTCCGACTCCGGCATCGGCCGCGAGATGCACGTCATCGTCGGCCAGGGCCAGCTCGACTCCGTCCTGCACGCCGACCCCATGGGCCGCCGCGCCTTCATCGAGGAGGCGGCCGGCGTCCTCAAGCACCGCAAGCGCAAGGAGAAGGCCCTGCGCAAGCTGGACGCGATGCAGGCCAACCTCGCGCGCGTGCAGGACCTGACGGACGAACTGCGCCGCCAGCTCAAGCCCCTGGGCCGCCAGGCGGCGGTGGCGCGCAGGGCGGCCGTGATCCAGGCGGATCTCAGGGACGCGCGGTTGCGGCTGCTGGCCGACGACCTGGTACGCCTGCGCGAGGCGCTCAAGGCCGAGATCGCGGACGAGGCGGCCCTGAAGGAACGCAAGGAGGCCGCCGAGCAGGAGCTGAAGAAGGCCCTGCACCGCGAGGCCCTCCTGGAGGACGAGGTACGGCAGCTCACGCCGCGCCTCCAGCGCGCCCAGCAGACCTGGTACGAGCTGTCCCAGCTGGCCGAGCGCGTCCGCGGCACCGTCTCGCTCGCCGACGCGCGCGTGACGAGCGCCACCTCCGCCCCGCCCGAGGAACGCCGGGGCCGTGACCCCGAGGACATGGAGCGCGAGGCCGCCCGCATCCGCGAGCAGGAGGCCGAGCTGGAGGCCGCCCTGGAGGCGGCCCAGCGCGCCCTGGACGACACCGTCGCCCACCGCGCCGAGCTGGAGCGGGAGCTGGCCGCGGAGGAGCGCCGGCTGAAGGACGTCGCCCGCGCCATCGCCGACCGCAGGGAGGGCCTGGCCCGCCTGTCCGGCCAGGTCAACGCGGCCCGCTCCCGTGCGGCCTCGGCGCAGGCCGAGATCGACCGCCTGGCCATGGCCCGCGACGAGGCCCAGGAACGCGCGGTGCGCGCCCAGGAGGAGTACGAGGCCCTGAAGGCCGAGGTGGACGGCCTCGACGCGGACGACGCGGACCTGGCCGAACAGCACGAGGCCGGCAAGCGCCGGCTCGCCGAGGCCGAGGCCGCCCTGAGCGCGGCCCGCGAGGCGGCCACCGCGGCGGAGAGGAGCCGCGCGGCGACCCAGGCCCGCCATGAGGCGCTGGCACTGGGTCTTCGCCGCAAGGACGGCAGCGGGATACTGCTCGGTGCCCGGGACCGCCTCACCGGAGTCCTGGGCCCGGCGGCGGAACTGCTGACGATCACGCCGGGGTATGAGGTTCCGCTGGCAGCGGCCTTCGGCGCGGCGGCGGACGCGATCGCCGTGGCGAACCCCGCAGCGGCGGCAGAGGCCATCAGACTCCTGCGCAAGCAGGACGGAGGCAGGGCCGCGCTGCTGCTGGCGGGAGCAGCTGAGGCGCCCCGAAGGGGCGCGGGGCAGTATCAACATGCGGCTCCGCCGCGGGGCGCGACCAGCCACGATGAACCCGCAGACACCGAACTCCCCGTCACCGCCCCTCCCGCGGAGCGCCCCGCACCCACCGGTGGGCGCATTGCCGCCGACCTGGTTCGTGGCCCTGCCGAGCTGATGCCCGCCGTCCGCCGCCTCCTGCAAGGATTCGTCGTCGTCGGCACCCTCGAGGACGCCGAGGACCTCGTCTACGCGCACCCGGAACTCACCGCCGTCACCGCCGACGGCGACCTCCTCGGCTCCCACTTCGCCCACGGCGGCTCGGCCGGCGCCCCCAGCCTGCTGGAGGTGCAGGCATCCGTCGACGAGGCGGCGGCCGAGCTGGCCGAGCTGGCGGTGCGGTGCGAGGAGCTGGCCGAGGAGCAGCGGGCGGCGGCGGAACGGCGTACCCAGGCCGCCGCCCTGGTGGAGGAGCTGGGGGAGCGGCGCCGGGCGGCGGACCGGGAGAAGTCGGCCGTCGCCCAGCAGCTCGGCCGGCTCGCCGGACAGGCGCGGGGCGCCGCCGGCGAGGCCGAGCGGTCCGCCGCGGCCGCCGCACGCGCGCAGGAGGCGCTGGAGAAGGCCGTACAGGAGGCCGAGGAGCTGGCCGAGCGGCTCGCGGTGGCCGAGGAGATGCCGGTCGAGGAGGAGCCGGACACCTCGGTACGCGACCGGCTCGCCGCCGACGGCGCCAACGCCCGGCAGACCGAGATGGAGGCCCGCCTCCAGGTCCGTACCCACGAGGAGCGGGTCAAGGGGCTCGCCGGGCGGGCCGACTCGCTCGACCGGGCCGCCCGCGCGGAACGCGAGGCACGCGCGCGTGCCGAGCAGCGCCGCGCCCGGCTGCGGCACGAGGCGGCCGTGGCCCAGGCCGTCGCCTCCGGCGCCCGGCAGCTGCTCGCGCACATCGAGGTGTCCCTCGCCCGCGCCGAGCAGGAACGCACCGCCGCCGAGGCCGCCAAGGCGCAGCGCGAGCAGGAGCTGACCGCCGCGCGCACCGCCGGACGCGAACTGAAGGCCGAACTGGACAAGTTGACGGATTCGGTGCACCGCGGCGAGGTGCTCGGCGCCGAGAAGCGGCTGCGGATAGAGCAGCTGGAGTCCAAGGCGCTGGAGGAGCTGGGGGTCGAACCGGAGGGGCTGGTGGCCGAGTACGGCCCGCACCAGCCCGTGCCGCCCTCGCCCCCTGCCGAGGGTGAGGTGCTGCCGGAGGATCCGGAACACCCGCGTAACCAGCCGAGGCCCTTCCACCGCGCCGAGCAGGAGCGCCGGCTCAAGGCCGCCGAGCGGGCGTACCAGCAGCTCGGCAAGGTCAACCCGCTGGCCCTGGAGGAGTTCGCGGCGCTGGAGGAGCGGCACAAGTTCCTCAGCGAGCAGCTGGAGGACCTGAAGAAGACCCGCGCCGACCTGCTGCAGGTGGTCAAGGAGGTCGACGAGCGCGTCGAGCAGGTCTTCACCGAGGCCTACCGGGACACCGCCCGCGAGTTCGAGGGCGTGTTCAGCAGGCTGTTCCCCGGTGGCGAGGGCCGTCTGGTGCTGACCGATCCCGACAACATGCTCACCACGGGTGTGGACGTCGAGGCGCGTCCGCCGGGCAAGAAGGTCAAGCGGCTGTCCCTGCTCTCCGGCGGCGAGCGCTCGCTGACCGCCGTGGCGCTGCTGGTGTCGATCTTCAAGGCCCGGCCGAGCCCGTTCTACGTCATGGACGAGGTCGAGGCGGCGCTGGACGACACCAACCTCCAGCGGCTGATCCGGATCATGCAGGAGCTTCAGGAGGCCTCGCAGCTGATCGTGATCACGCACCAGAAGCGCACGATGGAGGTCGCCGACGCGCTCTACGGCGTGTCGATGCAGGGTGACGGCGTCTCCAAGGTCATTTCCCAGCGCCTTCGTTAGCGCGCCCATTCAAGATCAACTGACCATGTGTTCAAGAAGTGAACGCATGGTGATCGGGCATATCGAAAAACTCACAGGGGTTGAAGTATTGACTTCGAAACTTGAAGGCATAGTCTCTGCAACGTTGCTTTTACCTTCAGGTCTCACCTGTAAGGGCTCGCCCCCCCCACGCGGCAGCGCTGCCGCGGCCCGAGGAGATTCACGTGACCAGCACAGCGCAGGCACCTCAGACAGGAGCCAGAACGGCCCACCCCGACCATCTCGGGCACGTCATCTTCATCGCGGCGGCCGCCGCCATGGGCGGTTTCCTCTTCGGTTACGACAGCTCCGTGATCAACGGCGCGGTCGAGGCCATCCGCACCAAGTACGACATCGGATCCGCGGCCCTCGCCCAGGTCATCGCGGTCGCCCTGATCGGCTGTGCCGTCGGCGCCGCGACCGCCGGCCGCATAGCCGACCGGATCGGCCGTATCCGCGTCATGCAGATCGCGGCGGCCCTCTTCGTCGTCAGCGCTGTCGGCTCCGCGCTTCCGTTCTCCCTGTGGGACTTCGCCTTCTGGCGCATCGTCGGCGGCTTCGCCATCGGCATGGCCTCCGTCATCGGCCCGGCCTACATCGCCGAGGTCGCCCCGCCCGCCTACCGCGGCCGGCTCGGCTCCTTCCAGCAGGCCGCGATCGTCGTCGGCATCGCCGTCTCCCAGTTGGTCAACTGGGGCCTGCTCAACGCCGCCGGCGGCAACCAGCGCGGTCACCTGATGGGCCTGGAGGCCTGGCAGGTCATGCTCGGCGTCATGGTCGTCCCGGCCGTCCTCTACGGCATGCTGTCCTTCGCGATCCCGGAGTCCCCGCGCTTCCTGCTCTCCGTGGGCCGGCGTGAGCGCGCCAAGGAGATCCTCGCCGAGGTCGAGGGCACGGACGTCGACCTGGACGCGCGCGTCGCCGAGATCGAGCACGCGATGAAGAGCGAGCACAAGTCCGCCTTCAAGGACCTGCTCGGCGGCGGCTTCTTCTTCAAGCCGATCGTCTGGATCGGCATCGGCCTGTCGGTCTTCCAGCAGTTCGTCGGCATCAACGTCGCGTTCTACTACTCCTCGACGCTGTGGCAGTCGGTCGGCGTCAACCCGACGGACTCGTTCTTCTACTCCTTCACGACGTCGATCATCAACATCATCGGCACCGTGATCGCGATGATCTTCGTGGACCGCGTCGGCCGCAAGCCGCTCGCGCTCATCGGCTCGGTCGGTATGGCCGTCGGCCTGGCGCTGGAGGCCTGGGCGTTCTCGTACCACCTCGTCGACGGCAAGCTCCCGGCCGCCCAGGGCTGGACCGCCCTGATCGCCGCCCACCTGTTCGTCCTCTTCTTCGCCCTGTCGTGGGGTGTGGTGGTCTGGGTCTTCCTCGGCGAGATGTTCCCGAACAAGATCCGCGCCGCCGCCCTGGGCGTCGCCGCCTCGGCGCAGTGGATCGCCAACTGGGCCATCACCGCGAGCTTCCCGTCGCTGGCCGACTGGAACCTCTCCGGCACCTACATCATCTACACGGCCTTCGCCGCGCTCTCGATCCCGTTCGTCCTGAAGTTCGTCAAGGAGACGAAGGGCAAGGCGCTGGAGGAGATGGGCTGACCAGCCCCCGTGAACTCGGGGAGAAGGGCCAAGTCCCCGCTGCCCTCCTCCTCGTACCGTCCGCCGCCCCCGGCCCGGCCACTGCCCGGACCGGGGGCGGCGGTGTCGTACGCGCGGGTCACCAGATGAGAACGCGGGCGCCGAGCCGCCGGGCCCGTAGCGTCGCCGCCTCGATGTTGTCCAGGCGGCTGTCGATCCCGTACGGATGCTCCCCGGGCGCCGCGCAGATCATGTCCAGGTGCGTGTGCAACGCGCGGACGACCACATCCACACTCAGGCTCACCGTCCCAGTGGAGCACTGCCGGACCCGCCCGGACCACCGGATATCGCCACAGGTCAGTCGCCCAGTGCCGGAATCACCCGCTCCGCGAACAGCCTGAGGCTCCGCCACCCCTCCTCCACCGGCATCCCGCCCACCAGCGGATGCAGTACGAGGCTGTCGGCGCCCAGCGTCACGCACTCCTCCGGGGTGAGGACGCGGTACACGCCCTCCGCGCGGAGCTCCCCCACCGTCGTGGCCGCCGACTTCACCGCCGACCGGATCTGCCCCGACTGCCAGGAGGCGTAGGTCCGCGCCTCGTGCAGGAAGTGCTCGCCGTACACCGCCCACGCCCGGTCAGGGTCCTCGGCGATGTGCAGCAGGGGAGTCTCGGCCGCAGGCATCATGACCCAGCCCTCGGTGCCGTACTCGGCGAGCTGTTCCTTGTAGTACGACTCCAGCTCGGGCAGATGCGCGCTCGGGAAGAACGGCAGGCCGAGCCGGGCGGCCCGGCGGGCGGCGGCCCTGGAGGAGCCGCCGACCAGCAGGAGGGGGTGCGGGTCGGTGTACGGGCGCGGGGTCAGCCGTACCGTGCGGCCCCGGTACTCGAACTCTTCGCCGGACCACGCCTTCAGCAGGGTCTCCAGCAGCTCGTCCTGGAGCCGGCCCCGGCGTTTCCACTCCACGTCGAACAGGGCGTACTCCTCGGGCCGGTAGCCGATCCCGGCCACCGTCACCAGCCGCCCGCCGCTCAGCAGGTCCAGTACGGCGATCTCCTCGGCCAGCCGCAACGGGTCGTGCAGCGGGCCGATCACCGCCGACACGGTCACCGCGATCCGGCGGGTCGCCCCGAACACCGCGCCCGCGAAGGCGAACGGCGACGGCAGCCAGTTGTTCTCGGCGCCGTGGTGCTCCTCGGTCTGCACGGTGCTGATCCCGTGCTCGTCCGCGTACGCGGCCATCTCCAGGGCGGCCCGGTAGCGGGCGGAGAGGGCGGCAGGGGAGGAGCCGGGAGCGACGAGGTTGAAACGGACGACCGTGACGGGCATGGGAAGTCCCCCTCCGGTGCGATGCGGTGGAGGGGGACGGTAGCTGACGCAGCGTCAGATGGCCATGGCGTCGACGGTCGCGCGCTCCTCGGCCGGCTCGGCGGCCTCCGTCGGTTTCGTCACCGCCGGCTTCGGCAGCGCCAGGTACAGCAGGCCCGAGATCACGATCGTGGCGACCCAGCCGAGGCCGTACTCGCCGATGACGTTGTTCTTCGCGAGCGGGCCGGTGAACCAGTCCGAGGTCGTGAACATCAGGCCCGACACCAGGCCGATCGCCCAGGCGGCCACGGCCGCGGGGGAGAAGCCGCCCTTGTACCAGTAGGCGCTGGCGCGGGTCGTGTCCGTCATGGCGCGGCCGTCGTACTCGGTGCGGCGCAGCATGTCCGCGCCGAAGACGCCGACCCAGGCGGAGAAGGCGACCGCGAGCAGCGACAGGAAGGCGATGAACGAGCCCATGAAGCTCGTCGCCACCAGCATCAGCACCCCGCCGAAGACCAGCGAGATCACGGCGTTCACCGAGACCGCCCAGTGCCGCGGCACCTTGAAGCCCAGGGTCTGCGCGGTGAAGCCCGCCGAGTACATCGACATCGAGTTGATCAGCAGCATGCCGATCAGCGCGATGAACAGGTACGGCACCGCGATCCACGTCGGCAGGATCTCGCCGAGGAACGACACCGGGTCGGTCGCCGAGGCCAGGTCCGGCGTGGACACCGCCATCACCGCGCCCATCAGAACCATGGGCAGCACGACGATGCCGGCACCGCCCACCGCCGTACCGACGATCGCCTTCGAGGACGCCGTGCGCGGCAGGTAGCGGGTGAAGTCCGGCGCCGTCGGGATCCAGCTGACGCCGCCCGCCGCGATCATGCCGATACCGGTGATCACCGCGGCCGTGGAGCCGCCGCCGTGGTGCAGCACCTTCGACCAGTTCGTGTTCGCCACCAGGTAGACCAGGACCAGCACCGAGAAGACGCCGAAGAAATAGGTGGCGTACTTGTTGCACTTCTGCACGGCGTTGATGCCGAGCCCGGAGATCGCGAAGGTCGCGACGACGAAGACCAGCAGCATCACCATGTCCAGCACGCTGTTCGCCTTGATGCCGAACAGGATCTTCACGATGGTGAGCATCGCGTAGGCGCCGGTGACCGCGTTGATCGTCTCCCAGCCCCAGCGCGCGACCCAGATCAGCGAACCGGGCAGCAGATTGCCGCGCTGGCCGAAGACCGCGCGCGAGAGCGCCATGCCGGGTGCGCCACCGCGCTTGCCCGCGATGCCGATCAGACCGACCAGGCCGTACGACACGACCGGCGCCGCCACCGCGACGACGAGCGCCTGCCAGATGTTCAGGTGGTACGCCACGACGAGGCTCGCGCCCATCGTCAGCAGCAGCACGCTGATGTTGGCGCCGACCCAGGTGGGGAACAGCTCGCGGGTCTTCGCGGTGCGCTCGTGATCCGGGACCTGCTCGATCCCTCGGGTCTCGAGAGCGCCTTCGGTCTCGACGGTTTTGCTCATGAAAAAGGGGCACCAGACGTGGGGGGACGGGGACGGTGGGGACTCTACGCGCGTCAACAGAGTCGCCACCATCGTACTTTGCTCCGAGTCCTAGTAATAAGTGGCCTTTGTCTCTCGGAGGAAGCCACAAACAGGCTCCCGCCGTAAGCCATGGCTGATACTGGAGCCGTTATGGAAACCGTCATCCTTGCTGTAGTCATCGCCGTGGTCGTGCTCGCGGCACTCGGCGGGCTGGTGGTGGGCACCCGGCGCAAGAAGCCGCTGCCTCCGCCGCCCCCGAAGACGCCCGACATCACCGCGCCCCCGGTCGAGCCGCACATCGGCGAAGAGGCCGAGACGCCGCGCGAAGAACCGCGCCGGACCATCGAGGAGGTGGATCTCCCCGGCGGCCCCGCACCGGTCGCCGTGGAGGAGCCGCCTGCCGTCCCCACCCTTGAAAAGGCGCCCGAGCTCGAGATCCCGGAGCCCACCGCCGGGCGGCTGGTCCGCCTGCGCGCCCGCCTGTCCCGCTCCCAGAACGCCCTCGGCAAGGGCCTGCTCACGCTGCTCTCGCGCGAGCACCTGGACGACGAGACCTGGGAGGAGATCGAGGACACCCTGCTCACCGCCGACGTCGGCGTGCAGCCCACCCAGGAGCTGGTCGAGAGCCTGCGCGAGCGCGTGAAGGTGCTCGGCACGCGTACCCCTCAGGAGCTGCGCGGCCTGCTGCGCGAGGAGCTGCTCAAGCTGGTCGGCACCGAGGTCGACCGCACGGTCAAGACCGAGCCCGAGGACCGCAAGCCCGGCATCGTCATGGTCGTCGGTGTCAACGGCACCGGGAAGACCACCACCACCGGCAAGCTCGCGCGCGTGCTCGTGGCCGACGGCCGCACCGTCGTGCTCGGCGCCGCCGACACCTTCCGTGCCGCCGCCGCCGACCAGCTGCAGACCTGGGGCGAGCGGGTCGGCGCCTACACCGTGCGCGGCCCGGAGGCCGGCGACCCCGCCTCCGTCGCCTTCGACGCGGTCAAGGAAGGCAAGGAGATGGGGGTCGACGTCGTCCTCATCGACACCGCCGGCCGCCTCCACACCAAAACCGGCCTCATGGACGAGCTCGGCAAGGTCAAGCGGGTCGTGGAGAAGCACGCGCCGCTCGACGAGGTGCTGCTCGTCCTGGACGCCACCACCGGCCAGAACGGCCTGGTGCAGGCCCGCGTCTTCGCGGAGGTCGTGGACATCACCGGCATCGTGCTGACCAAGCTGGACGGCACGGCCAAGGGCGGCATCGTCGTCGCGGTCCAGCGTGAGCTGGGCGTGCCGGTCAAGCTGGTCGGACTCGGCGAGGGCGCGGACGATCTGGCGCCGTTCGAGCCGGAGGCGTTCGTGGATGCCCTGATCGGTGACTGAGGGCAGTAACTTCACTATCTGACGGTAGTGAATGTGCCACTCACCGGGCTGCGAGAAGCGCCCGCTCCCAAGGTGCAGTTGGGGACGGGCGCTTCGCCTTGCCTGGGGTGCGTACGACGCGGAACAAGACCACATACCGAAATTGGTGGGTGACCGGTGGTTGCCGCATTCGGCAGCCGGCAAGAAGCGCCCGGCCCCGAGGTGCAGTCGGAGTCGGGCGCTTCGCCTTACCCGGCGTGCGTACGACCGATCACGCCCGCGACCGGTGCGCCACATACGCCAGTGTCCCCAGCAGCAGCCGTGCCGCCGGTGGGCGGGTGGCCGAGTCCAGGGCCGGTGGGCGCAGCCAGCGGGCCGGGCCCAGGCCGCCCCGGTCGGAGGGCGGGGCGGTGATGTGCGTACCGGGGCCGAGGCCGCGCAGGTCCAGGGCCGAGGGGTCGTCCCAGCCCATGCGGTAGAGCAGCCGGGGGAGCTCGGCGGCGGCGCCGGGGGCGACGAGGAAGTGGGCGCGGCCGTCGGGGGTGGCGGTCACCGGGCCGAGGGGGAGTCCCATCCGCTCCAGGCGGGCCAGGGCGCGGCGGCCGGCGGCCTCGGACACCTCGACGACGTCGAACGCCCGGCCCACGACAAGCATCACCGCGGCGCCCGGGAACTCCGACCAGGCCTTGCTCACCTCGTCCAGCGTGGCCCCGGCCGGCACCTGGGGCGCGAAGTCCAGCGGATGCGCGCCCGGCGCCGGGCAGTCGGCGCGCCCGCACGAGCAGACGCCCGCCTGGGCCCGGGCTCCCGGCACCACGTCCCAGCCCCACAGCCCGGTGAACTCGGCGACGGCGGTGCACTCCGACGAACGGCCGCGCCGACGCGCGCCGGAGCGGATCTCGCGAATGCCGCCGATCGTGAAGCCCATGCCCCCTCCAACGGGTCCAGCGCGCCGGTGGTTACGACACGGAACGAGACGGAAGCGGAACGTAATGCTACGGCTCCGCCTTCCCCGATCGATGCGAGGTCAAGGTGGCGCCTTGAGGTGCAGCGGGTGGCGCGTCAGGGTATGCACGCCCCGGTGTGCCTCACTCCGCCCACTTCCAGCCGTCCTATGTCAAGTGAATCGCGGACTGTCGACCGTGAGTTCATTCGAAGGGGTGGCGAATGGTGGCGTTTCCGGGATCCCCGTGGCTGAGCGGGTGATCGTAGGATTACTGTGAGTGTGCGAGTCCGGACGGCATATGCCTGGACGGGTATGCCGGAGGCGAGTCGTCAGCTCGTTCGAAGGGTGAGAACCGGCGGACAAGAGACCGTATTTACCGGCATTCTGATAAGGCTTGGCGCGTGGTGGTCTCCCTCCGGGGCGACCGAGGTCGCAGCGACGACAAAGCGACGACAAGTGGTCTCAGGGATGGGGGCGTTCCAGTGAGCGGCAACGGCGGTAGCGGAGCGAACGCTGACAGGCGCCCCAATGAGCTGCTCGGCTCGTGGTTCGTGCGCAGCGGCTGGTCCAAGGGCGAGCTGGCCCGCCAAGTGAACCGCCGGGCCCGCCAGTTGGGTGCCAACCACATCTCCACCGACACCTCGCGCGTACGCCGCTGGCTGGACGGGGAGAACCCGCGCGAGCCGATCCCGCGCATCCTTTCGGAGCTGTTCTCCGAGCGCTTCGGCTGTGTGGTCTCCATCGAGGACCTGGGCCTGCGCGCCGCCCGCCAGTCACCCTCCGCGTCCGGCGTCGACCTGCCCTGGACGGCCCCGCAGACGGTCGCCCTGCTCAGCGAGTTCTCGCGCAGCGACCTGATGCTCGCCCGGCGCGGCTTCCTCGGCACCTCGCTCGCGCTGTCCGCCGGCCCCTCCCTCATCGAGCCCATGCAGCGCTGGCTCGTCCCGAGCCCCGCCGCCCCGGTCCCCGCCGAGCCGGAGCCCGTCCTCGACTCCCGCAGGCCCGGCCGGCTGTCCAAGCCCGAGCTGGACCTGCTGGAGTCCACCACGCGCATGTTCCGGCAGTGGGACGCCCAGTGCGGCGGCGGCCTGCGCCGCAAGGCGGTCGTCGGCCAGCTGCACGAGGTCACCGACCTGCTCCAGGAACCCCAGCCCGAGGCCACCACCCGCAAGCTCTTCAAGGTCGCCGCCGAACTCGCCGAACTGGCCGGCTGGATGTCGTACGACGTCGGGCTCCAGCCCACCGCGCAGAAGTACTTCGTCCTCGCCCTGCACGCGGCCAAGGAGGCCGGCGACAAGCCGCTCGGCTCGTACATCCTCTCCAGCATGAGCCGCCAGATGATCCATCTCGGTCGGCCCGACGACGCCCTGGAGCTGATCCACCTCGCCCAGTACGGCAGCCGCGACTGCGCGAGCCCGCGCACCCAGTCCATGCTGTATGCGATGGAGGCCCGCGCCTACGCCAACATGGGCCAGCCCGGCAAGACCAAGCGCGCGGTCCGCATGGCCGAGGACACCTTCGCCGAGGCGGACGAGTGGGACGAGCCGGATCCCGACTGGATCCGCTTCTTCTCCGAGGCCGAGCTGTACGGCGAGAACTCCCACTCCTTCCGCGACCTCGCCTACGTCGCCGGACGCAGCCCCGCCTACGCCTCCCTCGCCGAGCCGCTGATGCGCAAGGCGGTGGAGAAGTTCTCCGCGGACAGCGAGCACCAGCGGTCGTACGCGCTCAATCTGATCGGCATGGCCACCGTGCACCTGCTCCAGCGCGAGCCCGAGCAGAGCACGGCCTATGCCTCCCAGGCCATGGACATCGCCAAGAAGGTCCGCTCCGAGCGTGTGAACACTCGTATCCGAAAGACGGTCGACACGGCCGTACGGGACTACGGCGATCTCGCCGCCGTGGTCGACCTCACCGATCAGCTCGCCGTCGACCTGCCGGAGACCGCCGAGGCGGTCTGACACACCCGGCTCCCCCGCCCCGGCCGCGGCCGGTCCTCCCGAACTGCCCGACTCGGCTCCCCCACGCCAGGTCATCGGAGAGGCCCGCCGCGGCCGGCCTGTCGCTCCGGCAGGATCACCCGGAGCAGGTTGCGTCACGATAACGATCGACGAGCCGCGAATCCGGCGGTTCATCCAGGCGTAACAAGCAGGGCGCCTTCGTCACCCCGGCGAAACAACGAGGGGCTTCCACCGAAACCGCGCTGCGCCAATCTCATGGCGCATAACCGGCCCACCCCCACACCCGCCGGACCGCTCAGGCACCGCCCGCACGGGGCCGTACCAACCGACGAGGAGACGCCGATGGCACCAGCCATCACGCTTGCCGCGGAGGCACCCAAGCTGTCTGCCGCGAACACAGGCTTCATGCTCATTGCTTCCGCCCTGGTGTTGATCATGACGCCCGGCCTCGCCTTCTTCTACGGGGGCATGGTCCGCGTCAAGAGCACCCTGAACATGCTGATGATGAGCTTCATCAGCATGGGCATCGTCACCATTCTGTGGGTGCTCTACGGCTTCTCCCTCGCCTTCGGCACGAACAACGGCCTCATCGGCTGGGACTCCGACTGGTTCGGCCTGCGCAAGATCGGTCTGACCGAGCTGTGGCCCGGCTACACCATCCCGATCTTCGTGTTCATGGTCTTCCAGATGATGTTCGCGATCATCACCCCGGCTCTGATAAGCGGCGCCCTCGCGGACCGCGTCAAGTTCTCGGCCTGGTCGCTCTTCATCGCCCTGTGGCTCACGCTCGTCTACGTTCCGGTCGCCCACTGGGTCTGGGGTGCCGACGGCTGGGCCTTCAAGCTCGGCGTGATCGACTTCGCGGGTGGTACGGCGGTCCACATCAACGCGGGCGCGGGGGCGCTCGGCGTCATTCTCGTCATCGGCAAGCGCGTCGGCTTCAAGAAGGACCCGATGCGCCCGCACAGCCTCCCGCTGGTCATGCTCGGCGCAGGGCTCCTGTGGTTCGGCTGGTTCGGCTTCAACGCGGGCTCCTGGCTCGGCAACGACGACGGCGTCGGCGCGCTGATGTTCGTCAACACGCAGGTCGCGACGGCCGCCGCCATGCTGGCCTGGCTCGCCTACGAGAAGATCCGGCACGGCGCGTTCACCACGCTGGGCGCTGCCTCCGGCGCGGTCGCCGGTCTGGTCGCGATCACCCCGTCCGGCGGCGCGGTCTCCCCGCTCGGCGCGATCGCCGTCGGCGCCATCGCCGGTGTCGCCTGCGCCGCGGCCGTGGGCCTGAAGTTCAGGTTCGGCTACGACGACTCCCTCGACGTCGTCGGGGTCCACATGGTCGGCGGCATCATCGGCTCCCTGCTGATCGGCTTCTTCGCCACCGGCAAGGGCCAGTCCACCGCCACCGGCGTCTTCTACGGCGACCACTCCTTCACCCAGCTGTGGAAGCAGTGCGCCGGTGTCGGCGCGGTCCTCGCCTACTCGCTGGTCGTCTCCGCGGTCCTCGCCTTCCTGCTCGACAAGACGATCGGCATGCGGGTCACCGAGGACGAGGAGATCTCCGGTATCGACCAGGCGGAGCACGCCGAGACCGCATACGACTTCAGCGGCGCCGGCGGCGGTGTCATCGGCACCGCCGCCCACGCCCCCGCCCTGGCCGGCGCGCAGACCAAGAAGGTGGACGCATGAAGCTCATCACCGCCGTAGTCAAGCCCCACCGGCTGGACGAGATCAAGGAGGCCCTGCAGGCCTTCGGCGTGCACGGCCTGACGGTCACCGAGGCCAGCGGTTACGGTCGTCAGCGGGGCCACACCGAGGTCTACCGCGGTGCCGAGTACACCGTCGACCTGGTCCCCAAGATCCGCATAGAGGTCCTGGCCGAGGACGACGACGCCGAGCAGCTGATCGAGGTCATCGTCAAGGCGGCCCGCACCGGCAAGATCGGTGACGGCAAGGTCTGGTCCCTGCCGGTCGAGGCGGCGGTACGGGTCCGCACCGGCGAGCGCGGCCCGGACGCGCTCTGACCACAACTTCGCAGAACGGGAGTCGCTGGGTGACGGGAACGGACGAGCGGATGGCAGAGGACTCGGGACCCAGCGGCTACGCGGCGGCCCGGCTGCGCCTCCTCACCGAGGGGGCGCGGTCCGGGCCGCCGCGCCGTGCCGCCCTCGCGGAACTGACCGACGACTGGCTCGCCGGACTGTTCGCGGCGGCGGCAGGGGACATCAAGGGCGCCTCCCTGGTCGCCGTCGGCGGCTACGGCCGCGGCGAGCTCTCCCCGCGCAGCGACCTGGACCTCCTGCTGTTGCACGACGGCTCCGACCCGAAGGCGGTCGCCGCCCTGGCCGACCGGCTCTGGTACCCCGTCTGGGACCTCGGCCTCGCCCTCGACCACTCCGTGCGCACCCCGGCGGAGGCCCGCAGGACCGCCGGGGAGGATCTGAAGGTCCACCTCGGCCTCCTGGACGCCCGCCACCTCGCCGGCGACCTCGGCCTCACCACAGGCCTGCGTACGGCCGTCCTCGCCGACTGGCGCAACCAGGCCCCCAAACGCCTCCCCGAACTCCAGGAACTCTGCGCCGAGCGCGCCGAGCGCCAGGGCGAGCTGCAGTACCTGCTGGAGCCCGACCTCAAGGAGGCCCGCGGCGGCCTGAGGGACGCCACCGCGCTGCGCGCCGTGGCCGCCTCCTGGCTCGCGGACGCCCCGCGCGAGGGCCTCGCCGACGCCCGCCGGCGCCTGCTCGACGTACGGGACGCCCTGCATCTGGCGACCGGCCGGGCGACCGACCGTCTGGCCCTGCAGGAGCAGGACCAGGTGGCGGCCGAGCTGGAGCTGCTGGACGCGGACACCCTGCTGCGGCAGGTCTACGAGGCGGCGCGGGTCATCTCGTATGCCAGTGACGTCACCTGGCGCGAGGTGGGGCGCGTGCTACGTGCGCGCGCCGTCCGGCCCCGGCTGCGCGCCATGCTGGGCGGCGGCAAACCCGTCGCGGAACGGTCGCCGCTGGCCGAAGGGGTGGTGGAGCAGGAGGGCGAGGTCGTGCTCGCCCGCGCCGCACGCCCCGAGCGCGATCCCGTGCTCCCCCTGCGTGCCGCGGCCGCCGCCGCGCAGGCCGGCCTCCCGCTCTCCCTGCACGCCGTACGGCGTATGGCCGCCACCGCGCGCCCCCTGCCCACGCCCTGGCCCGCCGAGGCCCGGGAACAGCTGGTCACCCTGCTCGGCTCCGGCCGCCCCACCGTCGACGTCTGGGAGGCCCTGGAGGCGGAGGGCCTGATCAGCCGCCTGCTGCCGGACTGGGAACGGGTCCGCTGCCGCCCGCAGCGCAATGCCGTGCACGTGTGGACGGTCGACCGGCACCTCATCGAGACGGCCGTCCGCGCCTCCGAGCTCACCCGCCGTGTCAGCCGCCCCGACCTGCTCCTGGTCGCCGCCCTGCTGCACGACATCGGCAAGGGCTGGCCCGGCGACCACTCGGTGGCCGGCGGGATCATCGCCAAGGACGTCGCGGCACGGATCGGCTTCGACCGCGCGGACGTGGAGGTGCTGTCCGCCCTGGTCCGCCACCACCTGCTGCTTATCGAGACGGCCACCCGCCGCGACCTCGACGACCCGGCCACGGTCCGCTCGGTCGCCGAGGCGGTCGGCACCCAGAGCACCCTGGAGCTGCTGCACGCCCTGACCGAGGCCGACGCCCTCGCCACCGGCCCCGCGGCCTGGTCCTCCTGGCGCGGCTCCCTCGTCGCCGACCTGGTCCGGCGGGTCTCCGCCGTGCTCGCCGGCGACGCCCCCGAGGAGCCGGAGCCCGCCGCGCCCACCGCCGAGCACGAGCGGCTGGCGATCGAGGCGTACCGCACGGGCGGCCCGGTCCTCGCGCTGCGCGCCCAGACGGAACCGGTCACCGATGAGGAGCCCTCCGGCGAACCCCTCGGCGTGGAGCTGGTCATCGCCGTACCCGACCAGCCCGCCGTCCTGCCCGCCGTCGCCGGTGTCCTCGCCGTGCACCGCCTCACCGTCCGCACGGCGGAACTGCGCACCCTCGGCCTGCCGGACGACGTCGACGACGGCTCGGTGCTGCTGCTCAACTGGCGGGTGGCCGCCGAGTACGGCTCCCTGCCCCAGGCGACCCGGCTGCGCGCCGATCTCGTCCGCGCCCTGGACGGCACCCTGGACATCGCCGGCCGCCTGGCCGAACGGGACGCGGCCTATCCGAGGCGCCGTGGCTGGGTCGCACCGCCGCCGCGGGTGACCGTCGCTCCGGCGGCCTCCCACCACGCCACGGTGATCGAGGTCCGCGCCCAGGACGCCCCGGGCCTGCTGTACCGGATCGGCATGGCCCTGGAGAAGGCGGCGGTGCGGGTGCGCAGCATGCACGTCAGCACGCTGGGCTCCAACGCGGTGGATGCGTTCTACGTCACCACGGGCACGGGGGCGCCGCTGCCGGCCGAGGACGCGGGAACGCTGGCCCGCGTCCTGGAAGAGGCGCTGCGGGCGTGACTCCGCGGCCGTGCCATGTCCCTGCCCGCCCCTTCGAGCGAGCGGGCAGGGACGAATAGGTTGCGGGGCCGGATACCCTGGAGGGCAGCCCGAACCGACTCCGACCTCGAGGACCGACGCCACCGTGTTCGATACCCTCTCCGACCGCCTCAGCGCGACTTTCAAGAATCTCCGCGGCAAGGGGCGCCTCAGCGAGGCGGACATCGACGCCACGGCGCGCGAGATCCGCATCGCGCTCCTCGAAGCGGATGTCGCCCTGCCGGTCGTCCGGACCTTCATCAAGAACGTCAAGGAAAGGGCACTCGGCGCCGAGGTCTCCCGCGCGCTGAACCCGGCCCAGCAGGTGCTGAAGATCGTCAACGACGAGCTCGTCACCATCCTCGGCGGTGAGACCCGGCGCCTGCGCTTCGCCAAGCAGCCGCCCACCGTGATCATGCTGGCGGGTCTGCAGGGTGCCGGTAAGACCACCCTCGCGGGCAAGCTCGGCCGCTGGCTGAAGGAGCAGGGCCATTCGCCGCTGTTGGTCGCCGCCGACCTCCAGCGCCCGAACGCCGTCAACCAGCTGAGCGTCGTCGCCGAGCGCGCCGGCGTCGCCGTCTACGCGCCCGAGCCCGGCAACGGCGTCGGCGACCCGGTGAAGGTCGCCAAGGACTCCATCGACTTCGCGAAGTCCAAGGTCCACGACATCGTGATCGTGGACACCGCCGGCCGCCTCGGTATCGACGCCGAGATGATGCAGCAGGCCGCGGACATCCGCGACGCCGTCTCCCCGGACGAGATCCTGTTCGTGGTCGACGCGATGATCGGTCAGGACGCCGTCAACACGGCCGAGGCCTTCCGCGACGGCGTCGGCTTCGACGGCGTGGTGCTCTCCAAGCTGGACGGCGATGCCCGCGGTGGTGCCGCCCTGTCGATCCGGCAGATCACCGGCAAGCCGATCATGTTCGCATCGAACGGCGAGAAGCTGGACGACTTCGACGCCTTCCACCCGGACCGGATGGCCTCCCGCATCCTCGACATGGGTGACCTGCTCACCCTGATCGAGCAGGCGGAGAAGACCTTCAGCCAGGAAGAGGCCGCCAAGATGGCCTCGAAGCTGGCGTCCAAGAAGGGCCAGGACTTCACCCTGGACGACTTCCTGGCCCAGATGGAACAGGTCCGGAAGATGGGCAGCATCAGCAAGCTGCTCGGCATGCTCCCGGGCATGGGCCAGATCAAGGACCAGATCCAGAACATCGACGAGCGGGACGTCGACCGCACCGCCGCGATCATCAAGTCGATGACGCCGGGCGAGCGCCAGGACCCGACGATCATCAACGGCTCCCGCCGCGCCCGTATCGCCAGGGGTTCCGGCGTCGAGGTCAGCGCGGTGAAGAACCTGGTCGAGCGGTTCTTCGAGGCCCGCAAGATGATGTCCCGCATGGCCCAGGGCGGCGGTATGCCGGGCATGCCGGGGATCCCGGGCATGGGCGGCGGCCCCGGCCGGCAGAAGAAGCAGGCGAAGAAGGCCAAGGGCAAGCAGCGCTCCGGCAACCCGATGAAGCGCAGGCAGCAGGAGCTGGAGGAGGCCCAGCGCCGCGAGGCCGCGGCACAGGGCGGAGGCGCCTTCGGGCTGCCGCAGCAGGGCGGCCAGGACTTCGAGCTGCCGGACGAGTTCAAGAAGTTCATGGGCTGACGCACCGGAAGTCCATGGGCTGAGTCCCGCTCGTACGACTCCGAGGGCGCCCCGGCCGGGGGCGCCCTCAGCGCATGCCGACGTCCGCCAAATGCCTTAACGTCCAGATATGAGCGATGCGGCGCCACCACGCAGGAACCCTGATCAGCCGTGGCGCACCGAGGGCACCCCCGACGAATCGCCCCGACGGCCCGGCGGGGGAAGGCTCCGCGGCGGAAAGTGGTGGGGCCTGCTCGTCACCGCGGTGGTCGTCTTCCTGCTGGCCTATGCCGGGCTGAACTACCTCGGCCGGGGCAACCAGCCGACGATCTCGTACACGGAGTTCAGCAGGCAGGTCACGGCAGGCAACGTCGCCAAGATCTATTCCAAGGGTGACGCGATCCAGGGCCAGCTCAAGAGCGCGCGGGCCAATCCCGAGGGCGGCGGGAAGTACACCCGGTTCACGACACAGCGCCCGGCCTTCGCGAACGACAGGCTCTGGCAGAACCTGAGCAGCCACGGTGTCACGGTGACGGCACGACCGGTCGTGCAGGAGCGCAGCCTGGTGTCCAACGTGCTTTTCTCGCTGATCCCGATCGCCGTCCTGGTCGCGGTGTGGATCTTCTTCTCGCGGCGGATGGGCGCGGGCCTGCCCGGCGCGGGCGGCCTGTTCGGCCGACGGGCGCCGCCCAGACCGGTCGGGCTGCGGCCGGGTACCGAGCGTACGACCTTCGCGGACGTGGCCGGTATCGACGAGGTCAAGGGCGAACTGGACGACGTCGTCGACTTCCTGGAACACCCCGACGTCTACCGGCGCATGGGCGCGAAGCTGCCCCGCGGTGTGCTGCTCGCGGGCCCGCCCGGCACCGGCAAGACGCTGCTCGCACGCGCGGTCGCGGGAGAGGCCGGCGTGCCGTTCTTCTCCGCCTCGGCGTCCGAGTTCATCGAGATGATCGTCGGCGTCGGCGCGTCCCGCGTGCGCGAACTGTTCGCCGAGGCCCGGAAGGTGGCGCCGTCGATCATCTTCATCGACGAGATCGACACCATCGGCCGGGCGCGTGCCGGCGGCGCTTCGATGAGCGGGCACGACGAGCGCGAGCAGACGCTGAACCAGATCCTCACGGAGATGGACGGCTTCTCGGGCGCGGAGGGTGTGATCGTCATCGCCGCCACCAACCGGGCGGACATCCTGGATCCGGCCCTGACCCGTCCGGGCCGCTTCGACCGGGTGGTCAACGTGGCCCCGCCGGACCGCGCCGGCCGCGAGTCGATCCTGCGCATCCACACCCGGGAGATCCCGCTCGCGCCCGACGTCGACCTGGCCCAGCTGGCCCGCGTCACCCCCGGTATGACGGGAGCGGACCTGGCCAATCTCGCCAACGAGGCCGCACTGCTCGCGGTCAAGCGCAAGCAGGAGCAGGTGACGGCGCCGGACCTGTCCGAGGCGCTGGAAAAGGTCCAGCTGGGCGCCGAACGCACGCTCGTGATGCCCGAGGAGGACCGCCGGCGCACCGCGTACCACGAGAGCGGCCACGCCCTGCTGGGCATGCTCCAGCCCGGAGCCGACCCGGTCCGCAAGATCACCATCGTGCCGCGCGGCCGGGCACTCGGGGTGACCATGTCCACGCCCGAGGTGGAGCGGTACGCCCACTCGGAGGAGTACCTGCGCGGCCGCATCATCGGCGCCCTGGGCGGGATGGCGGCGGAGGAGGTCGTCTACGGCGTGGTCACCACGGGCGCGGAGAACGACCTCGAACAGGTCACCAACATCGCGCGCGGCATGGTGGCCCGCTGGGGCATGAGCGAGCGGGTCGGCCGCCTGTCCGCCCTCCCGAGCGATGCCCAGCAGGCCTACGGGCTCTCCGCCGCCCCGCAGACCCTCGACGTGATCGACACGGAGATGCGGCGGATCGTGGACGAGTGCTACGAGGAGGCGTGCCGCAAACTCCGGGACCACCGCGGCCAGTTGGATGCCCTCGCCGAGGCGCTGCTGGAGAACGAGACACTGGAGGAGGCGGACGCGTACCGGGTCGCCGGGATCCCGCGCCTGACCAAGGAGACCGAGGTCTAGGTCCTGTCGTCACATTCCCGCCGTCCGCCCGGAGGGCGGGCCCTGCGCCCGCCGCGATGGGGGTGCCCCCGCGCGAGCCTGTTCGAGCGTGGGGGAGGCTCGTGTATGCCGTAGGTGCGTGCTCTGGGGGTCCCCCCGGCCGAAGGCTGGGGGAGTGTCGGGGCCTGGCCCTCGTACTGGATGTACTTGGGCCCGGTGCGGCGAGTGGGGGCACGTCCCACGCCCTTGAGGCAGTGGGGGAGCGTGCATGGCGTCGCGGGGCAGGCGGGAATTTGACGACAGGGCCTAGGGCACGCGGGCGACGAGGTAGCGGAAGACGTTCGGCATCCACACCGTCCCGTCCGGGCGCCGGTAGGGGTGCAGCGCCTCCGTCAGCTCCTTGTCGACCTGCTTGGCGTCCGTCGCCGCGATCGCCGCGTCGAACAGACCGGTCGACAGCAGCCCCCGTACGGCGCTGTCGACGTCGGCGTACCCGAACGGACAGGCCACCCGCCCCGAGCCGTCCGGCTTCAGCCCCGCCCGCTGGGCGACCTCCTCCAGGTCGTCCCGCAGGGCCGGCCGCCAGCTGCGCGCGCTGCGCAAGGGATCGGCCAGTTTCGTCGCCACCCGCAGCACCGAGGAGGTGGCGCAGCGCTCGGGCGGACCCCAGCCGGCCAGGACCACCGCGGCCCCGCGCGCGGCCAGCGGCAGCGCGTCCGCCAGCAGCTCACCGAGCCCCTCGGAGTCGCCCGCGAGGCACCCGATCGGCTCGAAGACGGTCACCAGGCTGAAGGCGGCGGTCTCCGCCCCGGCCACCTCACGGGGTGAGCCCGCGACGAGCTGCACGGCACGCGCGCGTGGCCCGCCGCCCGCACCGCGCCCCCTGCCGTCGCCGTACGGAGCGCGCCCGGTGCCGCCGCGTACGCCGGACGCGGCGGGCTCGCCGGCGTGGTGGGCACCGGGGCCGCCGGGGAGACCCGGCGCGCCACGGCTGCCGCCATGCTCCCCGGGCCGGCCGAAGACGCTCCCGTCGGCGCCGCGCGAGGCGTCCGGCAGCAGGCGTTCGCGGGCGAGGGCGAGCCGCTCGGGCGAGGCGGCGTCGACACCGGTGACGGCGGCGCCTCTGCCGGCCGCCAGCAGCAGGGCGAGCCCGGCGCCGCAACGCAGCCCCAGCAGCCGGGTGGCAGGCCCCACTTCGAGCCGTTCGTAGACGGCCTCGTAGAGCGGTACCAGCATCCGCTCCTGGATCTCGGACCAGTCACGCGCGCGTGCGCACAGGTCCACGCGGGATGCGGGATCCGCGTGAGGCACGTGCTGCCGCACGAGCGTAGGTGTCATAGGTAAGCGCCCCAATCCGCCGACAGTTCACCGCTGTGCCCGGTTGCGTGGCCCCCGTGCCGTGCGCGGACTTCCCACGTATGTCAGGTAACTCCCGGCTCGCTGCGCCGTCCAGGGGTCGTAGGGCCCCGTTTGGGGTGAGGGCGCGGGTGTGGCGAGATTTCACATCCCGGCAACCTGGATGGCCTTACGGTGTCCGCGCCGGGGGGGGGACCGGCTGGTACCGGGGCGCCGGACAGCGTGGGGTAACGCCTCGCGCGTCACGGACGCTGACCGGAGTGAGGCTTCACGACGAGAGCGGCCGAAACGCCTCTTGACTGGCGTCGACCGCACCCGCAGCAGGGTCTACGCGCAGGGTCGTACGGCGGGCTACGCACCAGCTTGGTATGAGCTGTACGGCTTCTCCGCAGATCAGCGCACCCGCCCTCGTCCGGACGCATCAGCGGCAACTGACGGGTACGTGCAAATTATTTGGGATGCCCCGGAATAGGAACACATTCGAGCTCCCGCTCGTTGTCATTACGTGAGCACGACACAGACACCACCTGTACTCGCCGCAGAGCTGGCACAGGCGTGGGCCGACATTCAGCGGTACCACCCCGAGCTGCCGGACCTTGCCGCGCCAGAGTCCCTGATCGGGGAGTCGTCGTCCGCGTGCGGACACGAGCTCTCCTTCGAACGACTGCTCCATGAGGCAGTCCACGGCATCGCCGCCGCCCGTGGGATCCGCGACACCTCCCGCGCCGGCCGCTACCACAACCGCCGTTTCCTCGCGATCGCCGAGGAACTGGGCCTCGACCACCCCGAGGAGCCGCACCCGAGCAGCGGTTTCTCACTGGTCACGCTCAATCCCGAGGCCAAGCGGCGCTACCGCCCGACCATCGAGCGGCTGCAGCGCGCGCTGAAGGCGCACACGGCGGCGACCACCTCGGACACCACCCGCACCTTCCGCGGCCCGGCCGCCCGGCACGGCTCCTCCGGTGGCGGCGTACGGGTCAAGGCGGTCTGCGACTGCGGCCGCAATGTCCGCGTGGTCCCCTCGGTCCTCGCCCAGGCACCCATCGTCTGCGGCGGCTGCGGCAAGCCGTTCAGGATCCCGGAGGTCGCGGGGGCGGCGTGACCGCGGGCCGCGAAGAACCGGCATCTCGTGGGTGCCGGATCGCGGGGCGGCAACTTCACAGCACCGGGCAGCGCACCCGACGTGATCTCACCTCCACGCCGGGTGCCTCCCAGGCATGCCCGGAGTCCGCCGGCCCGCCCCGGGCCAGAAGCGACCCGCAGGGTGTGGCACAATGGCTAGCTGTACTCGACAGCCGCACAGGACCCCTCTCTCCTCCGGCTGACGCGTCCATCGGGCA
This sequence comes from Streptomyces sp. NPDC001393, assembly GCF_053597455.1. NCBI lineage: Bacteria > Bacillati > Actinomycetota > Actinomycetes > Kitasatosporales > Streptomycetaceae > Streptomyces > Streptomyces sp. NPDC001393. Next base: position 113,228 of record NZ_JBSFIH010000012.1, on the reverse strand, counting down.
TTCGGGTACCGCAACCCCACGCGGCAGCTCGCCGTGCCCAACCACGTCAAATCCAGGAGAACCCACTCCCGTGGCAGTCAAGATCAAGCTGAAGCGTCTGGGCAAGATCCGTTCGCCTCACTACCGCATCGTCGTCGCCGACTCCCGTACCCGCCGTGACGGCCGGGCCATCGAGGAGATCGGCAAGTACCACCCGACCTACAACCCGTCGGTCATCGAGGTGGACGCCGAGCGCGTGGCGTACTGGCTGGGTGTCGGCGCGCAGCCGACCGAGCCCGTTCTCGCCATCCTGAAGAAGACCGGCGACTGGCAGAAGTTCAAGGGCGAGCCGGCTCCCGCGCCGCTGCTCACCGCCGAGCCCAAGCCGGCCCGTCCGTCGTTCGAGGCTCTCGGCGGTGACGACGAGGGCAAGGGTGAGGCGATCACCCAGAAGAAGAAGGCTGAGAAGAAGGACGAGGCGGCCGCCGAGTCCGCGTCGACCGAGGCCTGAGCAGCATGCTCGAAGAGGCGCTTGAGCACCTCGTGAAGGGCATCGTCGACAACCCTGACGATGTGCAGGTCGCCTCGCGCAACCTGCGCCGCGGGCGCGTGCTCGAGGTCCGGGTCCACCCGGACGACCTCGGCAAGGTGATCGGCCGCAACGGCCGCACCGCGCGCGCTCTGCGTACCGTCGTGGGCGCCATCGGCGGTCGCGGTGTCCGCGTCGACCTCGTCGACGTGGACCACGTCCGCTGACGCTTCAAAGCAACCGGCTCGGGCCGGGGAGGGCCACTGGGCCGTCCCCGGCCCGCAGTCGTATGAGCCTCGCGGCTCTCGTCGTTCCGACAGGAGATCAAGCACAGTGCAGCTGGTAGTCGCACGGATCGGCCGCGCCCACGGCATCAAGGGCGAGGTCACCGTGGAGGTACGAACCGACGAGCCGGAACTGCGGCTCGCCCCGGGCGCCGTCCTGGCCACCGACCCGGCCTCCGCCGGGCCCCTCACCATCGCCACCGGCCGGGTCCACAGCGGCCGTCTCCTGCTGCGCTTCGAGGGCGTCACCGACCGCAACGCGGCCGAGGCCCTGCGCAACACCCTCCTGATCGCCGAGATCGACCCGGAGGAACTGCCCGAGGGCGAGGACGAGTACTACGACCACCAGCTCATCGACCTCGACGTGGTCACCGAGGACGGCGTGGAGGTCGGCCGGATCACCGAGATCTCGCACCTGCCCTCCCAGGACCTGTTCATCGTCGAGCGCCCCGACGGCAGCGAGGTGATGATCCCCTTCGTGGAGGAGATCGTCACCGAGATCGACCTGGAGGAGCAGAGGGCGGTCATCGCCCCGCCGCCGGGCCTGATCGACGACCGGGCCGAGATCGTCTCGTCCAGGGACGCGGGAGACGAGTCGTAATGCGCCTCGACGTCGTCACGATCTTCCCCGAGTACCTGGACCCGCTGAACGTCTCCCTCGTGGGCAAGGCACGCGCGCGTGGGCAGCTCGATGTCCATGTGCACGATCTGCGCTCGTGGACGTACGACCGCCACAACACCGTCGACGACACCCCGTACGGCGGCGGCCCCGGCATGGTCATGAAGACCGAGCCCTGGGGCGACGCCCTGGACACGGTCCTCGCCGACGGCTACGAGACCGGCGCCACGGCCCCCGCGCTGATCGTGCCCACCCCCAGCGGCCGCCCCTTCACCCAGGAACTCGCCGTGGAGCTCTCCGAGCGCCCCTGGCTGATCTTCACGCCGGCGCGTTACGAGGGCATCGACCGGCGCGTCATGGACGAGTACGCCACGCGGATACCGGTGTACGAGGTCTCCATCGGCGACTACGTCCTCGCCGGCGGTGAGGCGGCCGTCCTGGTCATCACGGAGGCCGTGGCGCGGCTGCTGCCCGGCGTCCTCGGCAACGCCGAGTCCCACCGTGACGACTCCTTCGCGCCCGGCGCGATGGCGAGCCTCCTGGAAGGCCCCGTCTACACCAAGCCGCCCGTCTGGCGCGGCCGGGGCATCCCGGACGTGCTGCTCAGCGGCCACCACGGCAGGATCGCCCGCTGGCGCCGTGACGAGGCCCTCAGGCGTACGACCGCCCACCGGCCCGACCTGATCGAGCGCTGCGACCCCAAGGCCTTCGACAAGAAGGACCGCGAGATGCTCTCCATCCTGGGCTGGGAACCGGACCCGGAAGGCCACCCGTACGGCCGATTTTGGCGGCGGGCCGGGGGCGTGGAACAATAGACCGCTGTTGTGCGCCCGTCCGGCGTGCGCCCCTGCCACAGGGGGACACGACGCCCGCCCCGACCCGCACACGGCTTCGTGCAAACACCTAGTTTCCGTTGATGACCTGTGGCATCAGCGAAGAAAGCAGACGAAATGTCTCACCTGCTCGACTCCGTCGACGCCGCGTCGCTGCGCAGCGACATCCCGGCCTTCCGTCCGGGTGACACCGTCAACGTCCACGTCCGCGTCATCGAGGGCAACCGCTCCCGTGTGCAGCAGTTCAAGGGCGTTGTGATCCGTCGCCAGGGCTCCGGTGTCCGCGAGACCTTCACGGTCCGCAAGGTCTCGTTCTCCGTCGGCGTCGAGCGCACCTTCCCGGTGCACACCCCGATCGTCGAGAAGATCGAGCTGGTCACCCGTGGTGACGTGCGCCGCGCCAAGCTGTACTACCTCCGTGACCTGCGCGGCAAGGCCGCGAAGATCAAGGAGAAGCGCGAGAGCTGAGCGCTTCCCCGGTGTCACGGCCCTGACCGGGCGCACAGCGGAGCCGGATAGCATCGGGCTCCGATGGACACCGAAGCACAGCCGACGGAACGCGACCGCTCCTCCCACCCGGATTCCCCGGGGCCGGAGGGACGGTCGCGTTTCGCGTTGGTGACGCGGATCGCCGACTGGCTGCCGGGCGGCAGGATCACCCTCACGCTCTTGTGCTGCCTGGCGTTTTTGCTCGTCCTCAACGCTTTCGTGGTGCAACCGTTCCAGATTCCGAGCGGTTCCATGGAACAGGGCTTGAGGATCGGGGACCGCGTTCTCGTAAATAAGTTGGCGTACCGTTTCGGTGCCCAGCCGCGCCGCGGCGACGTGATCGTGTTCGACGGCACGGGGTATTTCGGGGACGCCGACTACATCAAGCGGGTGGTCGGTACGGGGGGAGACCATGTGGTCTGCTGCGACAGGCAGGGGAGGATCGAGGTGAACGGCCGCGCCGTCGACGAGTCGGCGTTCCTCTATCCCGGGGACAGCGCCTCCGGCGTGCCCTTCGACGTCGTCGTACCCGCCGGCCGTCTGTTCGTCCTCGGCGACCACCGCAGCGACTCCAGCGACTCCCGCGACCATCTCGGCTCGCCCGGCGGTGGCATGATCCCGGTCGGTGACGTCATCGGCCGCGCCGACTGGATCCTGTGGCCGTACGACCATGTCACGCACCTGACACGGCCCTCCGCCTACGCGCGCGTGCCCGCTGCGGAGGGCGCGCATGGGTAACCGCGGCAAACCGCGCGGGGTGTCCAGCAACCCCGCCGACAACCTGCTGCCCACCGGATCGCGCCGCACCTCCGCGCCCGGCGGCGGCCGTACGCGCGCGGAGCGGCGGAAACTCCAGCGGAAGGTCAAACGCAGGCGCAGGCGTTCAGCCGTTCGGGAGATCCCTCTTCTGGTCGGTGTCGCCGTCCTCATAGCGCTGGTCCTGAAGACCTTCCTCGTCCAGGCGTTCGTGATCCCGTCCGGCTCGATGGAGCAGACGATCCGGATCGGCGACCGCGTCCTGGTCGACAAGTTCACCCCCTGGTTCGGTGCCACGCCGCAGCGCGGGGACGTCGTCGTCTTCCACGACCCGGGCGGTTGGCTGGCCGACGAGCAGACGGCCAAGCAGCACGACCCGGTCGTCGTCAAGCAGCTCAAGGAAGGCCTCACCTTCATCGGCCTGCTGCCCTCCGACAACGAGAAGGACCTGATCAAGCGGGTCATCGGGGTCGGCGGCGACCACGTCAAGTGCTGCGACGCGCAGGGCCGGGTCACCGTCAACGGCGTACCCCTCACCGAAGGGGATTACATCTATCCGGGTGACGTCCCGTCCGCCCAGCCCTTCGACATCACCGTCCCCAAGGGCCGGCTGTGGGTCATGGGCGACCACCGGGGCAACTCCGCGGACTCCCGTTTCCACCAGAACACCCCGTACGGCGGAACGGTGGCCGAGGAATCCGTGGTGGGCCGGGCCGTCGCCATCGGCTGGCCGATCGGCCACTGGACACGCCTTGCGGAACCTAAAACCTTCGCAAGCGTCGCCGACTCCGCGGCGGGTGCGACCGCCGGTCGCTCACCGTCGCATAGGGTTGCCCCCGAGAATCCGAACGGAACGACCCAGCTCCCGACCCCTGCGGAACTCCCGCTCGTTATGGGAGTGGTGGGCCTGCGTCGTATGCGGTGCAGGCGGCGGCACAGAGTAAGGAGTTGGCGTGGGGGATGTGGCGGTTGGCGCACGGTCGGGGCACGACGGCGAGGAGCACCGCGGGCACCCCGTGGAAGACAACGCCCCCGTGCCGGACGGCGCCATGACCTCTGGGAATGACGCGGCGGGCGACGAGGGCGCGCCGGACGACGGGCAGCGGCCGAGGACCGACGCCGCGGGTGCGGGCGCATCCGCGGCCCGGTCGAGGAAGCCCCGCTCCTTCTGGAAGGAGCTGCCGATCCTCGTGGTCATCGCGCTGGTGCTGGCGCTGCTGATCAAGACGTTCCTCGTGCAGGCGTTCTCGATCCCGTCCGCCTCGATGCAGAACACCCTCCAGGTGGGTGACCGCGTCCTGGTCGACAAGCTCACCCCGTGGTTCGGCTCCAAGCCCGAGCGCGGCGAGGTCGTGGTCTTCCACGACCCGGACGACTGGCTGGCGGGCGAACCGGCACCGAGCCCGAACGCCGTGCAGCAGGTCCTCAGCTGGATCGGCCTGATGCCGTCCGCCAACGAGAAGGACCTCATCAAGCGCGTGATCGGCGTCGGCGGTGACACGGTCCAGTGCAAGGGCGACGGCCCGCTGCTGGTCAACGGCCACGCCCTGAACGAGCCGTACGTCTACCCCGGCAACACGCCGTGCACCGACGACGAGCTGGGCGGCCAGTTCAAGGTGACCGTCCCCAAGGGCTACATCTGGGTGATGGGCGACCACCGCCAGAACTCCCGTGACTCCCGGTACAACCAGTCCGACAAGCACCACGGCATGGTCCCGGTCAGCGACGTCGTGGGCCGCGCGATCGTCAAGGCCTGGCCGATCAACCGCTGGGGCACCCTGCCGATCCCGGACACCTTCGACCAGCCCGGCATCAACCAGCAGACCTCGGCGTCCGCCGCCCTGACGGTGGCCCCGCAGGGCGTGGCCATCGCGGCGGTGCTGCCGGTGGCGATCTGGCGCCGCCGGCGCACGGACCGGCTGGAGTCGAAGACCGAGCAGAAGACGGCCGCGGGCAGCCGCTGACCGAAGGCGTCCCGGCGCTCCCCGAAGGGTGGACGGTGGACCGCCTGGGCTGCTGGGCCTCGTACGGGCCCGATCGACCGAGGCGATCCGGAACCTGTGGGTCCGGCGGCCGTCAGTCCTGTGCCCCCGGTCCGGCAGCGGTCGTGAAACAGGGGCTGCCCCTGCCCGGTACTGCCGGGTAGGGTGCGGGTCCATGGGTGGCGAGAGCACGACGCGTACGGCCCCGCACAGCGGCGGGACAGGCACGGCACAGCCCGGCGGCAGCCGGCTCGGACAACGGCTGTCCTCGGTGGCGGTGGCACTGGGCCTGGTGCTGTTCCTCGGCGGATTCGGCTGGGCGGCGGTGACCTACCGGCCGTACACCGTGCCCACGAGCTCCATGACCCCCACGATCGACGCCGGTGACCGCGTGCTGGCGCAGAAGGTCGACGGCAGCGAGGTGAGGCGCGGTGACGTGGTCGTCTTCGAGGACAAGAGCTGGGTCACCAACGCCAAGGTGGTCAAGCGGGTGGTCGCGGTCGGCGGCGACACCGTCTCCTGCTGCACGAACGGCAAGCTGACCGTCAACGGCAAGCAGATCGACGAGCCCTATCTGCCCAAGGGCAGCCTGGCCGAGATCAAGAACATCCCGACGGTGACCGTCCCCCAGGGCCGTCTGTTCCTCCTCGGTGACGAGCGCCAGGGCTCCCTGGACTCCACGGCCCATCTCACCGACGCGGCCAAGGGCACGGTCTCCCGCGACGCCGTGACCGCCCGCGTCGACGCGGTCATCTGGCCCTGGAAGGGCTCGCTCAAGCGCCCCACCGGCTTCGAAGCCCTCGGCACACTGTCCCAGCCCGGCCCGCTGTCCACGATCGAGCTGCTGATCGTCGCCGGCGCCGTTCTGGTGCTGGCCGGCGGTGCCTACGGCCCGATCGCGAGTCGCATGGGCCGCTCACGCGCGCGTGGCGCCCGCCCGGAGGCGGCCGGTGTCCGCTGAGGCCACGCGGCCCGGCGAGGACTCGTGCGGGGACTCGTACGAGGGCGGGCTGCGCAAGGTGGCCCGGGTGGTCCTGCTCGACCCGGAGGACCGCATCCTCCTCCTGCACGGCCATGAGCCGGACGATCCGGCCGACGACTGGTGGTTCACCCCCGGCGGCGGCCTGGAGGGCGCCGAGACGCGCGAGGAGGCCGCGCTCAGGGAACTCGCCGAGGAGACCGGCATCACCGACGTCGAACTCGGTCCGGTGCTGTGGCGCCGCATGTGCTCCTTCCCGTTCGCGGGCCGCCGCTGGGACCAGGACGAGTGGTACTACCTGGCCCGTACGACGCAGACGGCCACTGCGGCGCAGGGGCTGACGGAGCTGGAGCGGCGCAGTGTCGCCGGAGCACGCTGGTGGACGTGTCAGGAACTGACCCGGGCACATGAGACGGTGTATCCGACCAGACTCGCCGGGCTGCTGCGCACGCTGCTCGACGAAGGTCCCCCGGCCAGTCCTGTGATCCTCGACGCGGAAATCGTCTGAGGGGCCGTCGGACTGGCGCACAATGGGGGGATCGCACGGCTGAAGGGGAACATGCCATGAGCGCCGAGGACCTCGAGAAGTACGAGACCGAGATGGAGCTGAAGCTCTACCGGGAGTACCGAGATGTCGTCGGTCTGTTCAAATATGTGATCGAGACCGAGCGGCGTTTCTACCTCACCAACGACTACGAGATGCAGGTTCACTCGGTGCAGGGTGAGGTGTTCTTCGAGGTGTCGATGGCCGATGCCTGGGTCTGGGACATGTACCGGCCGGCGCGCTTCGTGAAGCAGGTGCGGGTCCTCACGTTCAAGGACGTGAACATCGAGGAGCTGAACAAGAGCGACCTGGAGCTTCCGGGCGGGTGATCCGGCCTCTCGCTTGCGGGTGACGGAGTTTTCCACAACCGCCGGGTTGTCCACCAAGATCAACAACTTGGGGCGGGATGCGTGACGGTTGGCGCCGGAGGTGGTGCCGACATGAGCAACGCACGCAGCGCACTCGGCAAGTACGGCGAGGACCTGGCCGCCCGGCGGCTCGCCGAGGCCGGAATGACGATCCTGGAGCGCAACTGGCGCAACGGCCGTTCCGGCGAGATCGACATCGTCGCGCGCGACGGTGACGCGCTCGTCGTCTGCGAGGTGAAGACCCGCAGGGGCGGCGACTACGAACACCCCATGGCCGCGGTGACCCCCGAGAAGGCGGCCAGGCTGCGCGAGCTGGCCGAGCACTGGATCCAGGCCCATGGCGGGGCACCGCCGGGCGGCGTCCGCATCGACCTGATCGGCGTCCTGCTGCCCCACCGCGGCGCCCCGTCCGTCGAGCATGCCCGGGGGGTGGCCTGAATGGGATTCGCCCGCACTTGCTCCGTGGCCCTGGTCGGCGTCGAGGGAGTGGTCGTGGAGGTCCAGGCCGACCTCGAACCCGGCGTCGCCGCCTTCACCCTGGTCGGCCTCCCGGACAAGAGCCTCACGGAGAGCAGGGACCGGGTCCGGGCGGCGGTGGTGAACTCGGGCGGCGAGTGGCCGCAGAAGAAGCTCACCGTCGGACTCAGCCCGGCGTCGGTGCCCAAAGCCGGTTCCGGCTTCGATCTGGCCGTCGCCTGCGCGGTCCTCGGCGCCGCCGAGCGGATCGATCCGCGGGTCCTCGCGGACATCGTCATGATCGGGGAGCTGGGGCTGGACGGCCGGGTCCGGCCGGTCCGCGGCATTCTGCCGTCCGTCCTCGCCGCGGCCGACGCCGGCTACGAGCAAGTGGTCGTGCCCGAGTGTGCCGCCGCCGAGGCCTCGCTGGTCCCCGGCGTCTCCGTCCTCGGCGTGCGCAGCCTGCGGCAGCTCATCGCGGTCCTCACCGAGGAACCCGTCCCTAAGGAGGAACCGGACGAGCAGGGTCGCCCCGACCCCCTCCTGGCCGGTCTGCGCGTGCCGGGCACGGGCGCGGCCACCGGCATGCACAGTGCCGGCGCCGCGCAGCACGAACACGATCACGACCTGGCGGACGTCGTGGGCCAGACGTCAGCCCGTACGGCCGTGGAGGTGGCCGCCGCCGGTGGGCACCACCTGTTCCTCGAGGGCCCGCCCGGCGCGGGCAAGACGATGCTCGCCGAGCGGCTGCCCGCCGTCCTGCCCCGGCTCACCAGGGAGGAGTCGCTGGAGGTCACGGCGGTGCATTCGGTGGCCGGGCTGCTGCCGCCGGGCAAGCCGCTCATCGACGTGGCTCCCTACTGCGCCCCGCACCACTCGGCCACGATGCAGTCCCTCGTCGGCGGAGGCCCCGGCATCCCACGCCCCGGGGCGGTCTCCCTGGCCCATCGCGGCGTGCTGTTCCTCGACGAGGCGCCCGAGTTCCACAGTCAGACCCTGGACGCCCTGCGACAGCCGCTGGAGTCGGGCCATGTCGTGATCGCACGCAGCGCCGGCGTCGTCCGGTTCCCGGCGCGCTTCCTCATGGTGCTGGCGGCCAATCCCTGCCCCTGCGGACGCTTCTCGCAACGCCACTCCCTGTGCGAGTGCCCGCCGTCGGCGATCCGCCGCTACCAGGCCCGGCTCTCCGGCCCGCTGCTGGACCGGGTGGACCTGCGCGTGGGGGTCGATCCGGTCACCCGGACCCAGCTCACCGAACCCGGCGCCCAAGGCGAGTCCACGGCCACCGTGGCCGAGCGGGTGCGGCAGGCCCGCCGGCGCGCAGCAGCCCGCCTGGCCGGGACCCCCTGGCGCACCAACAGCGAAGTCCCCGGCCGCGAACTGCGCAGTCGCTACCACCCCGTCGCCGGGGCGATGGACGAGGCCGAACGCAGCCTCGAGCGGGGTGTGCTCACCGCCCGGGGCATCGACCGGGTCCTGCGCGTGGCCTGGACGGTCGCCGACCTCGTCGGACACGACCGCCCGGACGCCACCGACGTCGCCCTCGCCCTGCAGCTGCGCACCGGAGTACCGCGCGGGGTGCCGATGGCCATCGGGGCACTGACATGACCACGGGCGAGGGCCCCTCGGACGAGATGCTCGGGCGGGTCTTTCTCTGCCGGGTGGTCGAGCCGGGGGACGAGGTCGGTGGGCGGTGGGTTCGGGAGTTCGGGGTCGGGGAGGTGGTGCGGCGGCTGCGGGAGGGGGTGCCGGCTCTGCCGGGGGTGAGCGAGGCGCGGTGGGCCGGGCTGGTCGCGCGGGCCCGGCGGGCCGTGCCGGAGCGGGATCTGGCGGTGGCCGCGGAGGCCGGGGCGCGGTTCGTGGCCCCCGGGGACGCCGAGTGGCCCGGGCAGCTCGATGATCTCGGGGACGCCCGGCCGATCGGACTGTGGGTGCGCGGGCGGCCCAGTCTGCGGATGTGGGCGCTGAAGTCCGTGGCCGTGGTGGGCGCGCGGGCCTGCACCGAGTACGGCACCCACGTCGCCGCCACCCTCGCCGGAGGCCTCGCCGAGCGGGGCTGGGTGGTGGTCTCGGGTGGCGCGTACGGCATCGACGGCGCCGCCCACCGAGGCGCCCTCGCCGCCCGTGGAGCCACCGTCGCCGTCCTGGCCTGCGGCGTCGACCGGCCCTACCCGCGCGGTCACGCCGCCCTGATCGGCCGGATCGCGGAACAGGGACTGGTGGTGGGCGAGTTGCCCCCGGGCGACCATCCGACCCCCAGCCGGTTCATCCTCCGCAACCGCGTCATCGCCGCGCTGACCAGGGGCACCGTCGTCGTGGAGGCCGCCTGCCGCAGCGGCTCGCTGGCCACCGCGCGGGCGGCAGGGCGCCTGGGACGGTTCACCATGGGCGTGCCCGGCCCCGTCACCAGCGCCCTCTCCGCAGGCGTGCACGAACTGCTGCGCACAGAGTCCACCCTGGTCACCGACGCCGCGGAAGTCATCGAACTCGTGGGTGACATGGGCGAACTGGCCCCACCCCGGAAGGGCCCCGTGCTCCCGCGTGACCTGCTGGAACCCGCCGCCCGGGCCGTCCTCGCCGCCCTGCCCGGCAACCGGGCGGCCGGCGTCGAGGAGATCGCGCTCGGCACACCGACCACCCGGGACGAGGCGATCGCGAGACTGTACGAACTCCGAGCACTTGGGTACGTCGAACGACATGGCGACGGCTGGAAGTTGACACGCCAGGCGGTGATGTCGGTCCGTATCGGTCACGGTCGGTGCTGACCGAGCGTGTTCGGCCGTCCGGGGGAACCACCGACGCCCTTGAGGTTTCCCGGAGTTGATGCTCGGGCCGGTCACGCAGAGCGAGCCGCGAAACCCGCGCACAACACCGGCGGGAGCGCCCCGCGCACGGGTGGAGCCGCACTGTTCGCACACCGCGACACCTCAGTCACGCTACGCTCACGAAGACGGCCGCACAGAACGCGCCAACTCGACACCAGACCGACAGCTCACCCAGGCAGCCCACTTCCCCCACCGAACCCCACCCCGTCCCACTTCACAGCACTTCACAGCACTTCACGGCAGAACGGCACAAGGCGACGAATGCCCCAGCACACCTCCGGGTCCGACCGGGCGGCGATCCCCCCAGCCGCCCGCGACGGTGGCAGCGTGCGGCCGCCCGCTCCCTCGACGCTCGACGAGCTGTGGCGGTCGTACAAGGCGACGGGGGACGACCGGCTGCGGGAGCAGCTGATCCTGCACTACTCGCCACTCGTGAAATACGTCGCGGGCCGGGTGAGCGTCGGCCTGCCGCCCAACGTCGAGCAGGCCGACTTCGTCTCCTCCGGCGTCTTCGGGCTGATCGACGCGATCGAGAAGTTCGACATCGACCGGGAGATCAAGTTCGAGACGTACGCGATCACCCGGATCCGGGGCGCCATGATCGACGAGCTGCGGGCGCTGGACTGGATCCCGCGGTCGGTGCGGCAGAAGGCGCGGAACGTGGAGCGGGCCTACGCCACCCTGGAGGCACGGCTGCGGCGCACCCCGAGCGAGGGCGAGGTCGCCGCCGAGCTGGGCATGGAGGTCGATGAACTCCACGCCGTGTTCAGCCAGTTGTCGCTGGCCAACGTGGTTGCGCTGGAGGAGCTGCTGCACGCCGGCAGCGAGGGCGGGGACCGGCTCAGCCTCATGGACACGCTGGAGGACACCGCCGCGGACAACCCCGTGGAGGTCGCCGAGGACCGGGAGCTGCGCCGCTTCCTGGCGCGGGCGATCAACACGCTGCCCGAGCGGGAGAAGACCGTGGTCACGCTGTACTACTACGAGGGCCTCACCCTCGCCGAGATCGGCAACGTCCTCGGGGTCACCGAGAGCCGGGTCAGCCAGATCCACACCAAGTCGGTGCTGCAGCTGCGGGCCAAGCTGGCGAGCTTCGGGCGCTGAGCCCGGCGGCACGACACCGAGTGGCTCCCGTTCGGCCGGGGGCGTCCGTAAAGTGGTTGACGTGCCAAGGATTCGAGCGGCCTCCGTGGCCGAGCACCGGTCGATGCAGCGAGCCGCCCTGCTGGACGCGGCCCGGTCGTTGCTGTCCGAGGGCGGGACGGAAGCGCTGACGTTTCCCGCGCTGGCCGAGCGGACCGGGCTGGCGCGGTCGTCCGTGTACGAGTACTTCCGGTCGCGGGCCGCGGTGGTCGAGGAGCTGTGCGAGGTCGACTTCCCGGTGTGGGCGGCGGAGGTGGCGGCCGCGATGGAGCGGGCCGACTCCGCCGAGGGCAAGGTCGAGGCCTATGTGCGGCAGCAGCTGGCGCTGGTCGGGGACCGGCGGCATCGGGCGGTCGTCGCCATCTCCGCGAGTGAGCTGGACGCCGGGGCGCGGGAGAAGATCCGGGCGGCGCACGGCGGGCTCGTCGCGATGATCGCCGAGGCGCTCGGGGAGATGGGGCATGAGCAGCCCCGGCTGGCGGCGATGTTGCTGCAGGGGGTCGTGGATGCCGCGGTGCGGCGCATCGAGCTCGGCGCGGCGGAGGATCCCGCGGTGGTGACGGATGCGGCGGTGGCCATGGCGCTGCGGGGTGTGCAGGGCTGACGCCGGCTGCCGCTGGGCGGGATGGGTCCCTGCCTGCGCCGGCAAGGTGCCGCTGCGCCCACCCCTGCCGCCCCCGGCACGAATGCCCGCGGCCACCCGGCTACGACGACAGCGGTACCCCCAGCACCGGCAGCAGCCGCGGTGGCCCCCTGTGCAGGAGCCAGGGCGGTAGCAGGGACAAGGGGTCGAGGTAGGTCCGGTCCCGGAGCAGGCCCCAGTGGACGCATGTCGTGGGGCAGTGGGAGCCGGCCGCCGGTTCCATCGTGCCCACCGCCTGACCCGCCCCCACCGCGTCCCCCTTGTGGACCAGCGCGGTCACCGGTTCGTACGTCGTGCGCAGATCCGTGCCCGCCAGGTCGACCGAGACGACCCCGCGCCCGGCCACCCGGCCCGCGAAGGACACCCGGCCCGGGGCGACCGCCCGCACCTCGGAACCGGCGGGGGCCGCCAGGTCCACACCCCGGTGCCCAGGGCCGTACACCGTCGCCGGTGGCTCCCAGCCCCGTAACACCAGGGGCCGGACGCCCACCGGCCAGGTGCGCGCGACGGCCGGGACCGGGGTGGCAGGGGGCGGTGCGGGGGCCGGAGGCGGGGTGTCCGCCCAGGACCGGGAGGGGGCCAGGGCGGCCAGGAGCAGGCCGAGGACCAGGCCGAGGAGCAGACCCGTCGACAGCAGGACATATCGCATGGCTTCTCGCATGCGACCACCGTCCCGCACCCCCGCCGATCATGGCCGGGGGCTGTGCACAACCCACCGGTTGTGGACAGCGGCGTCACCCGGTGCCCCGCCGGTCCCGTACACTTCTTCTGGCGATCCGGGTCACCGGGTCGACTTCGCACGCCCCGACACCGGGCCGGTCACCGGTCGGTGTCAGCGCCTCTCGGTCCTTCGCGGCAAGGCGCGTCGCGGGCGTCAGGCGCGGGAGCCGTCCGGCACCCGCGGCACAACCGAGAAACTCAAGGAGATACGGCCATGGCCGTCGTCACGATGCGGGAGCTGCTGGAGAGCGGCGTCCACTTCGGTCACCAGACCCGTCGCTGGAACCCGAAGATGAAGCGCTTCATCTTCACCGAGCGCAACGGCATCTACATCATCGACCTGCTCCAGTCGCTGTCGTACATCGACCGCGCCTACGAGTTCGTCAAGGAGACCGTCGCCCACGGCGGCACGGTCATGTTCGTCGGCACCAAGAAGCAGGCGCAGGAGGCCATCGCCGAGCAGGCCACCCGCGTCGGCATGCCCTACGTCAACCAGCGCTGGCTGGGCGGCATGCTCACCAACTTCTCGACCGTCTACAAGCGTCTGCAGCGCCTGAAGGAGCTCGAGCAGATCGACTTCGAGGACGTCGCGTCCTCCGGTCTGACCAAGAAGGAGCTCCTGGTCCTCTCCCGCGAGAAGGCCAAGCTGGAGAAGACCCTCGGCGGTATCCGCGAGATGCAGAAGGTGCCGAGCGCCGTCTGGATCGTGGACACCAAGAAGGAGCACATCGCCGTCGGTGAGGCCCGGAAGCTGAACATTCCGGTCGTCGCGATCCTCGACACCAACTGCGACCCCGACGAGGTCGACTACAAGATCCCGGGCAACGACGACGCGATCCGCTCCGTCACCCTGCTCACCCGTGTGATCGCCGACGCCGTCGCCGAGGGCCTCATCGCCCGTTCCGGCGTCGCCACCGGCGAGAAGGGCGAGAAGGCCGCGGGCGAGCCGCTCGCCGAGTGGGAGCGTGACCTGCTCGAGGGTGAGAAGAAGGCCGACGAGGCCGAGAAGCCGGCCGAGGCTCCGGCCGCCGAGGCCGCTCCGGCCGCCGAGGCCGCTCCGGCCGAGGAGAAGGCCGCCGAGGGCGAGCAGGCCTGACGCAGGCGTTGACGGCGGGGGCGGTACCTCAACCGACGGCGCCTCCGGCGCGGTCAAGTCCGCCCCCGCTGTTCACCCGTAGGTCGGTACGACGTATGCGTTCCGCGGCTACATGTGGAACGCAAACCGTGCGGATCTGAAGATCTTCCAGACTTCGAGAAAGACTCACAGACTCATGGCGAACTACACCGCCGCCGACGTCAAGAAGCTCCGTGAGCTCACCGGCGCCGGCATGATGGACTGCAAGAAGGCGCTGGACGAGGCCGAGGGCAACGTCGAGAAGGCCGTCGAGGCGCTGCGCATCAAGGGACAGAAGGGCGTCGCCAAGCGCGAGGGCCGCTCCGCCGAGAACGGCGCCGTGGTCTCCATCATCGCCGACGACAACTCCTCCGGTGTCCTGGTCGAGCTGAAGTGCGAGACCGACTTCGTCGCCAAGGGCGAGAAGTTCCAGGCCGTCGCCAACAAGATCGCCGAGCATGTCGCCGCGACCTCCCCGGCCGACATCGAGGCCCTGCTCGCCTCCGAGATCGAGCCCGGCAAGACCGTCCAGGCGTTCGTGGACGAGGCCAACGCCAACCTCGGCGAGAAGATCGTCCTGGACCGCTTCGCGCAGTTCTCCGACGGCTTCGTGCTCGCCTACATGCACCGCACCATGCCCGACCTGCCCCCGCAGATCGGTGTCCTGGTCGAGCTCGACAAGCCGAACGCCGAGGTCGCCAAGGGCGTCGCCCAGCACATCGCCGCCTTCGCGCCGAAGTACCTCTCCAAGGAGGAGATCCCGGCCGACGTCGTCGAGTCCGAGCGCCGCATCGCCGAGGAGACCACCCGCGCCGAGGGCAAGCCCGAGGCCGCGATCGCCAAGATTGTCGAGGGTCGGCTCAACGGCTTCTTCAAGGACGCCACGCTGCTCGGCCAGCCGTACGCGCTCGACAACAAGAAGTCGGTCCAGAAGGTGCTGGACGAGGCCGGTGTCACCCTGAAGCGCTTCTCGCGCATCAAGGTCGGCATCTGAGCCCGTTCCGCGATCGACGCGCGACCCGCGGGACATTCTCGGTAGGGTCGACAGCAGTCGTCCGCGCACACCGCCACACCCCGGCGTGGGGCGGACGGCAGCAGATCTGACGAGGAGGCCATTGCCGCGCATGGGAGCGAAAAGCGACCCCACCGGCAATGGCCTTCTTCGTATGTGCAACACGTGAAAGAGGCGGGATCTCCCATGACCACCAAGGCCCAGAAGAGCGACGACGGCAAAGTACGCGGCCGGTTTCTGCTGAAGCTGTCCGGAGAGGCGTTCTCCGGTGGCGGGGGCCTGGGCGTGGACCCGGACGTGGTGCACAAGATCGCCCGCGAGATCGCGGCCGTCGTCCGGGACGGGGCGCAGATCGCGGTCGTCATCGGCGGCGGCAACTTCTTCCGCGGCGCCGAACTCCAGCAGCGCGGCATGGACCGCGCCCGCTCCGACTACATGGGCATGCTCGGCACCGTGATGAACTGCCTCGCCCTCCAGGACTTCCTGGAGAAGGAGGGCATCGACAGCCGGGTGCAGACCGCCATCACGATGGGCCAGGTCGCCGAGCCGTACATCCCGCTGCGCGCAGTGCGCCACCTGGAGAAGGGCCGCGTGGTCATCTTCGGTGCCGGTATGGGCATGCCGTACTTCTCCACCGACACCACCGCCGCCCAGCGCGCCCTGGAGATCGACGCCGAGGCGCTGCTCATGGGCAAGAACGGCGTGGACGGGGTCTACGACTCGGACCCCAAGACCAACCCGGACGCCGTCAAGTTCGACGCGCTCGGCTACGGCGAGGTCATCACCCGCGACCTCAAGGTCGCCGACGCCACCGCCATCACCCTGTGCCGCGACAACAAGCTCCCGATCCTCGTCTTCGAGCTCCTCGCGGAGGGCAATATCGCCCGTGCCGTCAAGGGTGAGAAGATCGGCACGCTGGTGGGTGACCAGGGCAGCCGGAACTGACCCGGCAGCAACCCGGCCGGTGGCGCGCGGCCCCGTAAGGGGCCCGGATTCCGGCCGGGGGATGGACAATGTCCTGCCGGTCGGAAACCGTGCAGGAAGAAGACGCGACGCAGCCGGCCGCCGACCGCTTCAGGAACCGCAGCCGGGCCTTACTCAAGACACGCAGGAGCAAGTGGTGATCGAAGAGACCCTCCTCGAGGCCGAGGAGAAGATGGAGAAGGCCGTCGTGGTCGCCAAGGAGGACTTCGCCGCGATCCGCACCGGCCGTGCGCACCCGGCGATGTTCAACAAGATCGTGGCCGACTACTACGGCGCCCCGACGCCGATCAACCAGCTGGCCTCGTTCTCCGTGCCGGAGCCGCGCATGGCCGTCGTGACCCCGTTCGACAAGAGCGCGCTGCGCAACATCGAGCAGGCGATCCGCGACTCCGACCTGGGCGTCAACCCCAGCAACGACGGCAACATCATCCGGGTGGTGTTCCCCGAGCTGACCGAGGAGCGCCGCCGCGACTACATCAAGGTCGCCAAGGGCAAGGCCGAGGACGCGCGCGTGTCCATCCGCTCCGTGCGCCGCAAGGCCAAGGAAGCCCTCGACAAGCTCGTCAAGGACGGCGAGGTCGGCGAGGACGAGGGCCGCCGCGCGGAGAAGGAGCTCGACGACACCACGCACAAGTACGTCGCGCAGGTGGACGAGCTCCTCAAGCACAAGGAAGCGGAGCTGCTCGAAGTCTGATGAGCGACTCTTCCTGGGGGGCGCCGCCAGCGGCGGGCCAGGCCGGGTACTGGGGGCCCGCCGGGGGCGGGCCTGCCCAGCCTGTCCCGGGGGCCGTCCCGGCGGGTCCCGCGTACGATGCGCCTGAGGCGCAGCAGACTCGCCCCATGCCCATCGTGCCCGACGAACCCGCGTACGGCTCGGGACAGAGTGGCGACCCGGGGACCGCTCGGCGGGGCGGCCCCCTGTTCCAGGAATTCCAGGACGAGTTCCGCCCCGAGCCCCCGCAGGCCCGCGCCCTCCCGGCCGAGAACCAGAATCCGGAGCCCATGCCCGACGCCCACCAGCCGGCCCCAGCGCCGCAGAAGAAGAGCGCGGGCCGTGACCTGAGCGCGGCCATAGGCGTCGGGGTCGGGCTCGGTGTGGTGATCGTCGCTTCTCTGTTCGTCGAGAAGGCCGTCTTCGTCGGTGTGATCGCGGTCGCGGTCGTCGTCGGCCTGTGGGAGCTGACCAGCAGGCTGCGGGAGCGCAAGGAGATCAGGGCGCCGTTGGTGCCGCTCGCGGTGGGCGGTGCGGCGATGGTGGTCGCCGGGTACGTCAGCGGCGCTGAGGGCGCGTGGGTGGCCATGGCGTTGACGGCCCTCGCCACCCTGGTCTGGCGCATGACGGAGTCGCCGGAGGGCTATCTCAAGGACGTCACGGCAGGCGTCTTCGCGGCCTTCTACGTGCCCTTCCTGGCGACGTTCGTGGCGATGATGCTGACGGCGCAGGACGGCCCCTGGCGGGTCCTGACCTTCCTGCTGCTGACGGTGGTCAGCGACACCGGCGCGTACGCGGTCGGCTGGCGGTTCGGCAAGCACAAGCTGGCCCCGCGCATCAGCCCCGGCAAGACCCGTGAGGGCCTGCTCGGCGCGGTGCTGTTCGCGATGGTCGCAGGCGCCCTGTGCATGCAGTTCCTGATCAAGGACGGCACCTGGTGGCAGGGCCTGCTGCTGGGCCTCGCCGTCGCCGCCAGCGCCACGCTGGGCGACCTCGGCGAATCCATGATCAAGCGCGACCTGGGCATCAAGGACATGGGCACCTTGCTCCCCGGCCACGGCGGCATCATGGACCGCCTGGACTCCCTCCTCCCGACGGCTCCGGTGGTCTGGCTTCTGTTGGTGGTGTTCGTCGGGTCGGCGTGAGGGTTGCGTCGTACGGCTTCGGGCCCCTGCTCTGTCTCAGGGCGGGGGTCCGCTGGTGTGTGGTGGTGCGGTGCTTGGGGTGGGAGGCTGGGCGTAGGTCCTCTATCCGGAGAAGGAGGGTGTCATGTCCGCCTTCCACGAAGAGATCGACGTCGAACGGTCTCCCGGCGAGGTCTGGGCGTATCTCAGCGACCCGTCCCACCTGCCGGAGTGGCAGAAGAGCGCGGTGTCGGTCGAGCAGTTGGACGACAGCCCCTTCGGGCTCGGGTCCCGGATCCGGATCACCCGGCACGTCGGCCGCCGCGACGTCCCGATGACCATGCGGGTCACCGAGTTCGAACCGCCACACGCATGGAGCATGAGGGGCACCGACGGCCCGGTGCGGGGCCGGGTGCACGGCGAGGTCACCCCGCTTCCCGACGGCCGTACGCGCGTCACCATGGACCTGGACTTCGAGGGCCACGGCCTCGGCCGGGTGCTGATCCCCCTCGTCGTACGCCCCCAGGTCCGCAGGGAACTGCCGGAGAACGAGCGGCTGCTCAAGGAGCGGCTGGAGCACGCCGCCGCCTAGCCGGAAGCGGCCTCACGCGGCCCGGATGGCGGCGATGTCGAACTGGAGGCGGACCTTCTCGCTCACCATGGCCCCGCCCTGGGCCAGCCGGGCGTCGTAGGTCAGCCCCCAGTCGGAGCGGTTGATGGTGGTGGTGCCGTCGAAACCGACCCGCTCGTCACCGAACGCGTCGACGACATGACCGATGTAGGTGAGCTCCAGGTCGACGGGACGGGTGGTGTCCTTGATCGTGAGATCGCCGGTCATGCGGTAGACGTCCTCGCCGGCGAGCTGCACGCTCGTGCTGGTGAAGGTCATCCGTGGGTGCGCCCCGGCGTCCAGGAACTCCCTGCCGACCAGGTGCGCGTCGCGCTGCTCGACACCCGTGTCCACGCTGGCCGTGTACAGCACGATGTCGGCGCGGGAGTGGGCCGGGTCGCGGCCGTCGAAGTACAGGCGGCTCTCGTACTCGGTGAAGGCGCCCCGCACCGTCGTCACCATCGCGTGCCGCACGGAGAACCCGATCCTGCTGTGCGCGGGATCGATCAGCCACTCGCCGGTGAGGCCCGCCAGCTCGGGATCGGGCAGAACGGCGGTGGCACTGGCCACCGGCGCGGCGGTTGCCACGGGAGCGGCGGAGGGCTGCGCGCGCCGGTGGAAGGAGTTGCGGCCGAAAAGGTTCATGCTTCACGTGGGTAACGTCAGCCCCAGGGGTGGGACAAGGCCCGACCAGGAAACCCGACCGTTCGTCAGCAGAACTTCACAGGGGGCGCCGTGTGACTCGGGCGCCGGCCCGGGCCCACGAGAGCCCGAATCCCGAATCGCCCGTAGGATGACATCTGGGTAATCGCGCTCGCGGACCGGGAGAGCGCGTATGACACGAGACATCGACTTCACGGCCTTCTGTGACGCCGCACCGAGCGCGTATCTGGTGCTGGACAGGGATCTGGTCATCCGCTACGTCAACCCGGCCTATCTGCAGATCACCGGGCGAACCAGGGACGAGCTGATCGGGAGGTACTTCTTCGACGCCCTGCCGGAGAACCCCGGCGCCCCCGAGAGTGACGCGGAATCCCTGAAGGCGTCCATGCTCGAGGTCCTGCGCACCAGGAAGTCGGACACCCTCACGCTGCAGCGGTACGACATACCCGCCCCCGACCGGCCGGGCACGTTCGAGGAGCGGTGGTGGTCCGAGGTCCACACCCCGATTCCCGGACCGGACGGCACCGTGGAGTGGATCGTCCAGCAGGCCGACGACGTCACCGCCTTCGTCCACTCGGGCAGGGCGCATCCGCCCACCGAGCGCGACAAGGGCATAGCGGCCGAACTCTATGTGCGAGCGCGCGAGTTGCACCGGCTGAACCAGGAACTGCGCCAGGCCCACGCCCGCGAACGCCAGGTCGCCGTCACCCTGCAGGAAGCCATGCTCGACGACGCCGACCTGCTCCGGCACGACAACATCGCCGTGCGGTACCTGCCCGCGACCACCTCGCTCAACGTGTGCGGCGACTGGTACGACATCGTCGACCTGCCGCCCGACCGCTACGCGGTGGCGGTCGGAGACGTCGTCGGCCACGGCCTGCCCGCCGCGGCCGTCATGGGCATGCTCCGCAGCGCTCTGAGCGCAGCCATCCGGGCCCTCCCCAGCCCTGCCCAGGCCCTGGAGATCCTCGGCCTGTACGCCCGCTCCATCGACGGCGCGACGGCCGCGACCGCGGTGAAGGTGCTGGTCGACCCGCGCACCAGGCTGATCATCTACAGCAGCGCCGGGCACCCGCCGCCCATCCTGCTCCACAGCGACGGGACGTGTGAGCTGCTGGACCAGGCCACCGATCCGCCGCTCGGCGCCCGCCCGCACCATGTCCCCCGCCCCCAGGCCAGCGTGGTCTACACCCGCGGGGACACGCTCGTGCTCTACACCGACGGGCTCATCGAGCGCCGTGACGCGGACATCTACGCCGGCCTGAGCCGCCTGTCCAAAGCCCTGGCCCTGGACACCGCCCTTGCCCCTGACCAACTGGCCGACACGCTGCTGGCCCGGCTCGGCGTCGCGGGCGGAGCCAGTGACGACATAGCCCTGGTCGTCATCCGTCTGTAGCCATTTAGTGGCAGATGCCCCGGTTTGCAGTGTTGACGTCATGCCTGCGGCATATGACGATGTGCGGAACAGTGAGCGCCGAACCGTCGCCCTGTGAACCGCGCGGCGCTCCCGTCTCGGCCCGAAGGAGGGCGGCAATGAAGATGTTCCGGCGGCGTGTGCCGGGCAAGAAATCGGCGGTGGCGGCAATGGTCCTCGGAGCGACCCTCTTGGCCGCTCCGACCGCGACCGCCGCCACCGAGAGCCCGAAGCCCCAGAGTCCCGGCTTCCACCTCTGCGTCCACAGCGCCGGTCCGGCCGGACGCTATTTCTACCCGGGCTACGCCAACGTGCCCTGCCTCTGAGCGGTGCACCGGACGAGGAGTGGCTCGGTCACGCCGGGCTGAGCCCTCCTCCCGTTCCTCGGGCCGCGCCTCGAGGAACTTGGCGCACAGCGTGTCGGCATTGGTCAGGGCGACCAGTCATGGGTCGTCATGGCAGATCCCGAAGGCAACGAGTTCTGCGTCCTTGGCCGACGGCCCCAGCAGAACCCCTGAGGGCGCGGGTGTCGCCGGAGGCCAGGAGCAGGCTGCTCGGATCCTCCTGCTCCTCCTGCCGACAAAGGTCACCCAAGTGGATCTGCGACACTGGTAGGACCATGCCCAAGCCCGGAGAACTCACTTTCGTCGCGCCGCGCGGAGCTCAGAAGCCGCCGCGGCATCTTGCCGACCTCACGCCCGCCGAGCGCAAGGACGCGGTGGCCGGGATCGGTGAGAAGCCGTTCCGTGCCAAGCAGCTCTCGCAGCACTACTTCGCGCGGTACGCGCACGACCCGGAGCAGTGGACCGACATTCCCGCCGGATCGCGCGGAAAGCTGCAGGAAGCGCTGTTCCCGGAGCTGATGACCGTCGTCCGGCATCTGTCGACCGACCAGGGGACCACCCGCAAGACGCTGTGGCGGCTGTTCGACGGGACCCTGGTCGAGTCCGTGCTGATGCGGTACCCGGACCGGGTCACCATGTGCATCAGCTCGCAGGCCGGGTGCGGGATGAACTGCCCCTTCTGCGCCACCGGACAGGCCGGGCTCGACCGGAACCTGTCCACCGCCGAGATCGTGCACCAGATCGTGGACGGGATGCGGGCGCTGAGGGACGGAGAGGTGCCCGGAGGGCCTGCCCGGCTCTCCAACATCGTCTTCATGGGCATGGGCGAGCCGCTCGCCAACTACAAGCGGGTCGTGGGGGCCATCCGGGCGCTCACCGATCCCGCCCCGGACGGGCTCGGGCTGTCCCAGCGCGGGATCACCGTGTCCACCGTCGGGCTCGTGCCGGCCATCCACCGGTTCGCCGACGAGGGCTTCAAGTGCCGGCTCGCGATCTCCCTGCACGCCCCTGACGACGAACTGCGCGACACCCTCGTCCCCGTGAACACGCGCTGGAAGGTGCGCGAGGTGCTGGACGCCGGGTTCGAGTACGTCGAGAAGAGCGGGCGCCGGCTGTCGATCGAGTACGCGCTCATCCGCGACATCAATGACCAGGCCTGGCGAGGGGACCGGCTGGGCCGGCTGCTCAAGGGCAAGCCCGTGCATGTCAACCTCATTCCGCTGAACCCGACCCCGGGCAGCAAGTGGACGGCCTCCCGGCCGGAGGACGAGAAGGCGTTCGTCGAGGCCATCGCCGCCCATGGGGTGCCCGTCACCATCCGGGACACCCGTGGCCAGGAGATCGACGGGGCCTGTGGTCAGCTGGCGGCCACCGAGCGGTAATCTGGCCACCGTCCATCACATCTTCATATTCCGACAGGGGAGCGCCACAGCGCTGAGAGTGCGGCGGACAGGGCCGCAGACCCTCTGAACCTCGCCCAGGTCATTCTGGGTAGGGAGTTCGGTCATCACTCAAGCTGTTGCGCCCTGCCCGGGTCTCCCCAGCGGAGCCCGGGCAGGGCCGCGTCTCTTCCTGGCCAACCCCAGGAGGACATCCAGTGCAGAACAAGACCTTCGTGGCCGTGGCGGTCGGGCTCGGCCTGATCACGCTGTCCGCGTGCGGTTCCGGCGGCGGCGCCACGTCGTCCGCGGACTCCAAGGACGTGACGCTCGTCAGCCACGACTCGTGGGCCGTGTCCAAGAACGTGCTCGCCGACTTCGAGAAGAAGACCGGGTACAAGGTCCACGTCCTCAAGGACGGCGACGCCGGGCAGGCCGTCAACAAGGCCATCCTGACCAAGGACAACCCGCAGGGCGACGTCTTCTTCGGCGTCGACAACACCCTGCTCTCCCGCGCACTCGACAACGGCCTCTTCCAGCCGTACACGGCCAAGGGCCTCGACAAGACCGGCGCCGCCTACCAGCTCGACCAGGACAAGCACCGGGTCACGCCGATCGACTACGGCGACATCTGCGTCAACTACGACAAGGCGTACTTCAGCGAGCACAAGCTGACCCCGCCGCAGACCTTCGCCGACCTCGCCAAGCCCGAGTACAAGAACCTGCTGGTGACCGAGAACGCGGCCACCTCCTCGCCGGGCCTCGGCTTCCTGCTCGGCAGCGCCGCGCAGTTCGGGGACAACGGCTGGCAGGGCTACTGGAAGAAGCTCAAGGCCAACGGCGTCAAGGTCGTCGACGGCTGGGAGCAGGCCTACTACCAGGATTTCTCGGGCTCGTCCGAGGGCAAGAAGGCCGGGGGCGACCGACCGCTCGTCGTGTCGTACGCCTCCTCACCGCCCGCCGAGGTCATCTACGCCAAGAAGCGGCCCGGCACCGCGCCGACCGGGGTGTCGTACGGCACCTGCTTCCGGCAGATCGAGTTCGCCGGGCTGCTGAGCAACGCCAAGAACCCCAAGGGCGCCAAGGCGTTCATCGACTTCCTGGTCTCCAAGGAGTTCCAGGAGGACATGCCGCTGAACATGTTCGTCTACCCGGTCCTGCAGGGCGCGAAGCTCCCCGCCGAGTTCACCGAGTACGGCAGGGCCGCCGAGCACCCCGAGACCATGGCCCCCGGCAAGATCGCCGCCAACCGTGACCAGTGGGTCAAGTCGTGGACCTCGCTCGTACTGAAGTAGTCCCTCGAAAGGACCGCGCGAGGAGCGCGGCGCGGCTCGGGCTGATGGCCCTGCCCGTCGCGTTCTTCGCGCTGTTCTTCGCCTGGCCCGTGGCCGCGATCGTCGCGCGCGGGCTGAAGGTGGACGGCGCCTGGCAGTGGGGGCGGATCGCGGACGTCGTCACGCAGCCGGACATCCGGCACGTGCTGTGGTTCACCACCTGGCAGGCGCTCGCCTCCACCGCGCTCACCCTGCTGCTCGCGCTGCCCGCCGCGTATGTCTTCGCCCGGCTCGACTTCCCGGGCAAGCAGGTGCTGCGAACCGTCGTCACCGTCCCGTTCGTGCTGCCGACCGTCGTCGCCGGCAGCGCGTTCCTCGCCCTCGTCGGACACGGCGGGCTGCTGGACGACCTGTGGGGCGTACGACTGGACACCACGGTGTGGGCGATCCTGCTGGCCCACGTCTTCTTCAACTACGCCGTCGTCGTACGGACCGTCGGCGGGCTGTGGTCCCAGCTCGACCCCCGCCAGGAGGAAGCCGCCCGCATGCTCGGCGCATCCCCGCTGCGCGCCTGGCGGAAGGTCACGCTCCCGGCCCTCGCGCCCGCCGTGGCCGCCGCCGCGCTGATGGTGTTCCTGTTCACCTTCACCTCCTTCGGCATCGTCCAGATCCTCGGCGGCCCGACCTTCTCCACCCTCGAAGTGGAGATCTACCGGCAGACCTCCGAGGTCTTCGACCTCTCCACGGCCGCCGTTCTCACCCTCGTCCAGTTCGTCGCCGTCGGCGCGATCCTCGCCGTGCACGCCTGGACGGTACGGCGCCGGGAGACCGCCCTGCGGCTGGTGGACCCGTCGGTGACCGCGCGCCGGCCGCGCGGTGCCGGGGAGCGGGCCGTGCTCGCCGGGGTCCTCGTCACCATCGCGCTGCTGCTCGTCCTGCCCCTCGCCGTCCTTGTCCGCCGCTCCCTGGACGCGCCGGGCTTCGGCTACTACCGGGCCCTCGCGAACTCCGACGGCGGTACGTTCCTGGTGGCGCCCGTGCACGCGGTGTGGACCTCGCTGCAGTACGCCGTCGCCGCCACCGCCATCGCCGTCGTGATCGGAGCTCTCGCCGCCGCCGCGCTGGCCCGCCGGGACGCCGGACGACTGGTCCGGGGTTTCGACGCGCTGCTGATGCTGCCGCTCGGCGTCTCCGCCGTGACCGTCGGCTTCGGCTTCCTGATCGCCCTGGACAAGCCGCCGCTGGACCTCAGACAGTCCTGGATCCTCGTCCCGCTCGCCCAGGCGCTGGTCGGCGCCCCCTTCGTCGTACGGACCATGCTGCCCGTGCTGCGCGCGGTGGACGTACGGCTCCGGGAGGCCGCCGCCGTGCTCGGGGCCTCGCCCTGGCGGGTGTGGCGGGAGGTGGATCTGCCGCTGGTGCGGCGGGCGCTGCTGGTCGCGGCCGGGTTCGCGTTCGCCGTCTCGCTCGGCGAGTTCGGGGCGACCGTGTTCATCGCCCGGCCCGACAACCCGACACTCCCGGTCGCCGTGGCCCGGCTGCTCAGCCGCCCCGGTGACCTCAACTACGGCCAGGCGATGGCCCTTTCGACCATTCTGATGGTGGTGTGCGCCGCCGCGCTACTGCTCCTGGAGCGGCTGCGCACCGACCGGACGGGGGAGTTCTAGATGCCGACGGGGGAGTTCTGATGCCGCTGACCGGACGGGTGGGTGCCCGATGCTGCTGAGCCTCGATGCCGCGACCGTGCGCTTCGACGGGCGGGCCGTGCTCGACGCGGTCGATCTCGACGTCGCCGAGCACGAGGTGGTGTGTGTGCTGGGCCCCAGCGGCAGCGGAAAGTCGACCCTGCTGCGGGCGGTCGCCGGGCTCCAGCCCCTGACCGACGGACGGGTGCTGCTCGGCGGCCGCGACCAGTCGGGCGTGCCCGCACACCGGCGGGGCGTCGGCCTGATGTTCCAGGACCACCAGCTCTTCCCGCAGCGGGACGTGGGCGCGAACGTGGCGTTCGGGCTGCGCATGCACGGCGTGCCGAGGAGCGAACGGGGCGCCGGGGTGGGCGAGTTGCTGGAGCTGGTCGGGCTGCCCGGGGCCGCCCGGCGGGCCGTGGCCTCCTTGTCCGGCGGCGAGCAGCAGCGCGTGGCCCTCGCCCGGGCGCTCGCGCCCCGGCCCCGGCTGCTGATGCTGGACGAGCCGCTCGGCCAGCTGGACCGCTCGCTGCGCGAGCGCCTGGTCGTCGAACTGCGGGAACTCTTCGGCCGGTTGGGTACGACCGTGCTCGCGGTGACCCACGACCAGGGCGAGGCGTTCGCGCTGGCCGACCGGGTGGTGGTGATGCGGGACGGGCGGATCGCGCAGTCCGGCACTCCGCTTGAGGTCTGGCAGCGGCCCGCCGACGCGTTCGTGGCCCGCTTCCTCGGCTTCGACAACCTGGTCCCGGCCACCGTCGCCGGTACGGCAGCCGACAGCCCCTGGGGCAAGCTGCCGGTGCCCGAGGGCTCCCCGCAGGGCGCCCGCAGCCTGCTGGTCCGGCCCGCCGGAGTGCGGCTCGTGGCGGCCGACACCGGCCTGCCCTGCACGGTGACCGCGCGCACCTTCAAGGGCACCCATGTCGCCGTCCACCTCCAGCCCGCGGACGGGCCGCGACTGGAGGCGGCGTGCGCGCTGCGGGAGGCGCCGGAGGTGGGCGACGGTGTGGGCGTGGAGTTCGACGCGGCCGAAATCGTCGTAGTCGACTGAGGTTCCCGCCCTAGGGTGTGGGGCATGACACTGCTCGCGCATGATCGCTACTGTGAAGAAATCGCCCGCCAGGTGGACGAGTTCAGGGCCCTGGTGACCTCGGGCGCCGATCTGTCGGCCACCGTGCCGACCTGCCCGGAGTGGACGCTGGAACAGCTCGCACGGCACATGGGCGGCGCCCTGCGCTGGGCGGCCACGCTGGTCCGGGCCCGGGCCCAGGAGATGCTCCCGCGCGAGCAGGTGCCGCTCGGCGGCGGACCGGAGGCCGAGGGCGACGCGGCGGCCCTCGAGGCCTGGCTCGCGGAGACCGGGGAGATGATCGTCGGGGCGCTGCGCGAGGCCGGTCCCGAGGCCAAGGTGTGGTCCTGGATGGGCATGGTCACCAGCGGGTTCTGGGCCCGTCGGATGACCAACGAGATCACCATCCACCGCGCGGACGCCGCGCTCACCGTCGGCGCGCCCTACGAGGTCGCCCCCGACGTCGCCGCCGACGCGCTGGACGAATGGCTGCAGATCGCGGAGTGGGTGCAGCGCTCCGGGGCACGCGAGTGGGCGGGCGAGCTGCGCGGGCCCGCCCGCAGTATCCATCTGCACGCCACCGACGCCGCCCCGAACCTGAACGCCGAGTGGCTGATCGAGCTGGGCGAGAACGGACTCGGCTGGCGGCGCGGGCACGAGAAGGCCACGGTCGCCCTGCGCGGCCCGCTCACCTCCGTGCTGCTCGCCTTCTACAACCGGCTGCCGCTGGACGCACCCGGTCTCGAGGTCCACGGCGAGCGTGAGGTGCTGGAGTTCTGGCGCCGGCACGCCACCTTCGGCTGACACACGACCGCGGCCCGTCCCCTGGGGATAGGGGGACGGGCCGCGGTGGCGTACGGGTGAGGCGTCAGCTGCTGCCGCGCGCTCCACGACGGCGCATGCCGAACCAGACCGCGCCACCGCCGACGACGACCAGCGCGCCCGCGATGCCGGCGATCAGGCCGGTGTTGGAGCTGGCACCGGTCTCGGCGAGGTTGGAGGCACCGGCCGCCGGGGACGGCGCGTTGCTGGACGTGCCCGCCGGGGCGGAGCTGGAGGCGGAGGCCGACGGGGTCGGGGTTGCCGACCCGGCCGGGGCGGACTGCGTCGGCGTCGGGGAGGCCGACGGGGTCGGGGTGGGGCTCTCGCTCTTGCAGGTGGCGGCCGGGGTCGTCAGGCCGCCCGCGATGTCCTCGTCGACGAAGGGGCTGGCCGTGACGTGGATGCGGTACGTCGCGTTCGGCTGCCACTTCTCCGAGAAGGTGACCGAGGTGCCCTGGGTGGAGCCCTTGACCTCCTGCTGGCCGATCTGCTTCTCGACCCCACCGTTGTTCGTGCGGAACACGCTGATGGTGGCAGGGGTACCGGAGGCGTCGGTATCGGTGACGACGATGACGCCCTTTGCGCCGTCGCACTTGGCTTCGGCCTTGAATTCACTGATGCTGCACGCGAACGCGGAGCTGGACAGGCCCAGCACCACGGCGGCAGAGGCGGAGGCAACACCCAGAATGCGTACGGAACGGCGTACGCCACGGTGAGTTATGGACAACGTTTGTCCTTACGGAGTGCAACTGCGGGGGGTTCAGGAGGAGTTGGGGCACCAGATGAGGTGAGTGCCCCAGCACCCCCAAGAGGCTCACAGGTTTATAAGCGCTCCATAAGAGTGTCAACGCATATGCCACCTACGGCCGTTGACTTTGCCTTCTTATTAACCATCGTGACGTTTGGCGACGTTCGGACTGCGTGGGGTCAGCCCTGGACCGCCGCCGGATCCATCCAGATGACCTCCCAGGTGTGGCCGTCGAGGTCGTCGAAGGCGCGGCCGTACATGAAGCCGTGGTCCTGGGTCTCGCCGCTCGGGGTGGCGCCCGACGCGAGGGCCTTGTCCACGAGTTCGTCCACCTTCTCGCGGCTCTCGGCGCTCAGCGCGACCAGCACCTCACTGGTCTTCGTGGCGTCGGCGATCTCCTTCTCGGTGAACGTGGCGTAG
The DNA here is from genome assembly GCF_053597455.1 of Streptomyces sp. NPDC001393. Classification (NCBI taxonomy): domain Bacteria; kingdom Bacillati; phylum Actinomycetota; class Actinomycetes; order Kitasatosporales; family Streptomycetaceae; genus Streptomyces; species Streptomyces sp. NPDC001393. Next base: position 84,705 of record NZ_JBSFIH010000012.1, on the reverse strand, counting down.
AACGGCTTGGTGAGCAGCATCGCGACGATGGTGTCGCTGATCACCACGGAGGCGGCCTTCTCGTCGCTGAACTGCGGGTTGATCGTGTAGCCGAGCTCGGTGAAGAACTTCTTCGAGGCGTCGAGGTCGTTCACGGGCAGGTTCACGAAGATCATCTGCTGGTACATGACGGGTCTCTCCCATGGTGGTCCGTGCCGGGGTCGGCGTGTTCGGTGAGGTAGACCGGGGGTCCCGGGAGAACTCATCGGTCGCCGGAGAACTTTTTCAGCAGTCCATGCAGCAGTCTGTGTCAGCAGTCCGTGTCAGCGGTCCACGGGGAGGGCCGCCAGGGCGGCGACGACCAGGGTGAGCGGGCCGAACAGCGCCAGCAGGGCAGCCGCGCGCAGGGCCGCGGCCGCGCGCAGCATCGAGGCCGGGGCGCCGAGACGGAGCAGCGCGGCGGTCGTGTCGGCCCGGCACTGGCGGGTCTCCACGGCCGCGGTGAGCAGGGTGGCGACCGTGCAGCCGGTGACGAGCAGCGCGCCGAGGGTGGTCAGGGGCCCGAACGCCGGTGCCGAGCCGGCGTACAGCGTGGTCATGGCGTAACCGGCGGACGCGACCGCGCAGACGACGCCCAGCGGGCGGCCGATGCGGACGGCCTCCGTCATGAGGACCCGGCCGGCCAGGAGGCGGAGGGCGCCGGGGCGGGTGGACTGCAGGAGGCGGCCGCACAGGTGGGTGAGGCCGGGGGCGGCCAGCACCAGGCCGGTCGCGGTGAGCAGCCAGCCGAGGAGTACGGCGGCGTGTGAGCGGTCGGCGTAGGCCTGGGCCGCGAGGCCGGTGGCCAGCAGGGCGATGCCCCAGGGGAGACCGATGGGGGCCTCTTTGGGGGGCCTGGGGGTGCCGTCGGTCCAGTCGGCGCCCTGGGGCTCGGGGTCGGGGGCCGCCTCGGCGGCACGGCTGTCCGCGGGGTGGGGCTGGGGTTCCGCGCCGTCGTGACCCGGCTGCTCGCCGTCGTCGGCGCCCGCGGGCGGATGACCGGGCTGCTCGTCGTCCGCTTGTCCGTGCTGGTCGCGAGGGTCTGCGGCGCTCCGCCGCGACCGTGCCCCGAACCTGCCGTACGTCCCGAACGTCTCCCGCGCCACCGAGTGGCCGTACGCCCCGAAGCGGCCGTACCTGCGCAGGAGCGGGGTGGCGGGGCGGGGGTCCGTCGGGCGCAGGGTCAGGGCCACCGTGGCCGAGGCGAAGGCCGGGACCAGGCCCAGCAGGGTCAGGGTCGCCGGGACGGGAAGGTGCTCGCCCGCGGCCAGGAAGTCCGCGGCCGCGCCGTCGAAGGGCACGCCCGTGAGGTCACCGCGCAGCGTGAGGAAGACCAGCAGGGCCAGCAGTGAGCCCAGGGTGCAGGACAGGGCCGTGGTCAGCGCGGAGATCGCCATCAGGCGCGCCGGACCGAGGCCCACCGCGGACAGGCCCGTGCGCGGCCGGGTGCCCGGGTCGGTGCGGGCGACGGCGAGCGCGAAGTACACCGTGGCGGCGAGCGGCACCGCGCACCAGGCCAGCCGCAGCGCGGCGGCGTCCGCGGCCTCGGGGTGGTGCAGGGCGTAGCCGAAGCAGGACAGCAGCAGGAAGCCGGTGCCCGCCGAGGCCGCCGCCACCAGCAGACGGCGCAGCTGGACGGCGGGCCGGGCCGCCCGGGTCAGACGGAGAGCGACCACGCGGCGCGGCCTTCCGTCTCGGGGGTGTCCGGCAGGTGCACGGTGCTGACGCGCCGGCCGTCCAGCAGGGCCACGGCGCGGTCGGCGAGGGCGGCGGTGTCGGGGTCGTGGGTGGCGAGGACGACGGTGATGCCGTGCGAGCGGGCGGCCGAGGTGAGCGTGCGCAGCACGTGGGTGCGGTCGGCGCGGTGCAGCGGGGCCGTGGGCTCGTCGGCGAAGAGGACCGCGGGGGCCGGGGCCAGCGCCCGGGCGATGGCGACGCGCTGGCGCTCGGCCTGCTGGAGTTCGTGGGGGCGGTTGCGGGCCCGGTCGCCGACGTCGAGCCGTTCCAGCCACTCCAGGGCGGCGACCTTGGCCCTGCGCCGGCCGGCGCCGCGCAGCATCAGGGGGAGTGCGGCGTTCTCCCAGGCGCTCAGCTCGGGGACCAGGACCGGGGCCGGGTCGATCCAGCCGAAGCGGTCCCGGCGCATCCGCTCCCGGCGCATCGGGCCCAGGGTGTGCAGGGGCGCACTGTTGAACCACACCTCGCCGCTGAGCACCGGTAGCAGGCCGGACAGACAGCGCAGCAGGGTCGTCTTGCCGCTGCCGCGCGGCCCGGTGACGGCGACGATCTCGCCCTCGCGCACACCGAGCGAGACCCCGGCGAGCCCGGGGGAGCCGTCGGGGTGCCTGAAGTGCAGGGAGCGTGCCCAGAGCACGTCGTTGTCCGGTGGGGCCTCGGCCTCCATGGTCGTACACCTCGTTCTGATCCGTTTTCCCGTGCCTGTTCCCTCGTCCGGGGGAACGAAGGCTGGGCCGATCGGTCACTGGAACGCTAGGCAGACGCCGGGGCGGAGCCGGGACAGCACACGGCCCCGGGCCGCCGTTCTCACTCGAACGGGCGGCGCCGGGGCCGGGGCAGATCAGCTGATCGGATGAATCAGGCTCAGAGCTTGGTCCACGCCTCCGTCAGCGTCGCGCGCAGGATCTGCTCGATCTCGTCGAAGGTCTCCTGGTTGGAGATCAGCGGCGGGGCGAGCTGGACGACCGGGTCGCCGCGGTCGTCGGCACGGCAGTACAGGCCGTTGTCGTACAGCGCCTTGGAGAGGAAGCCGTACAGGACGCGCTCGGTCTCCTCCTCGTTGAAGGACTCCTTGGTGCTCTTGTCCTTCACCAGCTCGATGCCGTAGAAGAAGCCGTTGCCGCGGACGTCGCCGACGATCGGCAGGTCGTGCAGCTTCTGCAGGGTCTGCAGGAAGGCGCCCTCGTTGTCCAGCACGTGCTGGTTGAGGTTCTCGCGCTCGAACAGGTCGAGGTTGGCGAGACCCACCGCGGCGGAGACCGGGTGGCCGCCGAAGGTGTAGCCGTGCAGGAAGGTGTTGTCGCCCTTGTAGAACGGCTCGGCGAGCCGGTCGGAGATGATGCAGGCGCCGATCGGGGAGTAGCCCGAGGTCATGCCCTTGGCGCAGGTGATCATGTCCGGGACGTAGCCGAACTTGTCGCAGGCGAACATCGTGCCGAGGCGGCCGAAGGCGCAGATGACCTCGTCCGACACGAGCAGGACGTCGTACTTGTCGCAGATCTCGCGCACGCGCTGGAAGTAGCCGGGCGGCGGCGGGAAGCAGCCGCCGGCGTTCTGCACCGGCTCCAGGAAGACCGCGGCGACGGTGTCCGGGCCCTCGAAGAGGATCTGCTGCTCGATCTGGTCGGCGGCCCAGCGGCCGAAGGCCTCGGGGTCGTCGCCGAAGATCGGGGCGCGGTAGATGTTGGTGTTCGGCACCTTGTGCGCGCCCGGGACGAGCGGCTCGAAGGGGGCCTTCAGGCCGGGCAGACCCGTGATGGACAGGGCGCCCTGCGGGGTGCCGTGGTAGGCGACCGCACGCGAGATGACCTTGTGCTTGGTGGGCTTGCCGGTGAGCTTGAAGTACTGCTTGGCGAGCTTCCAGGCGGTCTCGACGGCCTCGCCGCCGCCGGTGGTGAAGAAGACCTTGTTCAGGTCGCCCGGGGCGTAGTCGGCGAGGCGCTCGGCCAGCTCGACGGCCTTGGGGTGGGCGTAGGACCACACCGGGAAGAAGGCCAGCTCCTGGGCCTGCTTGAAGGCCGTCTCGGCGAGTTCCGTACGGCCGTGACCGGCCTGGACCACGAACAGACCCGCGAGACCGTCGAGGTAGCGCTTGCCCTTGTCGTCGTAGATGTAGGTGCCCTCACCCCGGACGATGGTCGGGACGGGGGACTTCTCGTACGAGGACATGCGGGTGAAGTGCATCCACAGGTGGTCGTACGCGGTGCGGCTGAGGTCCTTGGTGCTCACGGTTATCGGGTCCTCACGGTTATCGGGTTCCCCACATGTAGGTCTGCTTCTTCAGCTTCAGGTAGACGAAGCTTTCGGTGGAGCGCACGCCGGGCAGCGCCCGGATGCGTTTGTTGATGACGTCCAGCAGGTGGTCGTCGTCCTCGCAGACGATCTCGGCGAGGATGTCGAACGAGCCCGCGGTCATCACCACGTACTCGACTTCCGACATGTCAGTCAGCGCGTCCGCGATGGACTCGACATCACCCTCGACGTTGATCCCGACCATCGCCTGCCGGCGGAAGCCCACGGTGAGCGGGTCCGTGACGGCGACGATCTGCATCACGCCCTGGTCGAGCAGCTTCTGCACCCGCTGGCGCACGGCCGCCTCGGACAGGCCGACGGCCTTGCCGATCGCGGCGTACGGCCTGCGGCCGTCCTCCTGGAGCTGCTGGATGATGGCGAGGGAGACGGCATCCAGCTGGGGGGTGCCGCCGTTCCTGGACTCGCGGGTGGAGTCCCTCTGGTCTGCGCTTCGACTGGCCACGACCTCACTGTGCACGAGGTCTCGACAGTTTCGCAAGCCCCGATCGATGAAATTCGTTGTTTATGAGACCGAAGCTTGCGGATTTCGCAGAACTCATGGCCGTGGGGGTGTTGAAAACGTCGGCTCGGCGACTAGTGTGGGTGTCTCAGTGAGTGGACAGTTGAACCAGATCAGGAGGCCGGCAGTGAGCACCGAGCTGCGTCGTCTGCGCAACTACATCGACGGTGAGTTCCGGGACGCCGCCGACGGACGGACCACCGAGGTGGTCAACCCCGCGACGGGCGAGGCGTACGCGACCGCGCCGCTGTCCGGCGAGGCGGACGTGGACGCCGCGATGGAGGCCGCCGCCCGCGCCTTCCCGGCCTGGCGCGACACCACCCCCGCCGAGCGCCAGAAGGCCCTGCTCAAGATCGCGGACGCGTTCGAGGAGCGCGCCGAGGAACTCATCGCGGCCGAGGTGGAGAACACGGGCAAGCCGATCGGGCTCACCCGCTCCGAGGAGATCCCGCCGATGGTCGACCAGATCCGCTTCTTCGCGGGCGCGGCGCGGATGCTGGAGGGCCGCTCGGCCGGCGAGTACATGGAGGGGATGACCTCGATCATCCGCCGTGAGCCGGTCGGCGTCTGCGCCCAGGTCGCTCCCTGGAACTACCCGATGATGATGGCCGTGTGGAAGTTCGCCCCGGCGATCGCGGCCGGCAACACGGTGGTGCTGAAGCCGTCGGACACGACCCCGGCGTCGACCGTCCTGATCGCGGACATCATCGGCTCGATCCTGCCCAAGGGCGTCTTCAACGTCGTCTGCGGCGACCGCGAGACCGGCCGGCTGATGGTCGAGCACGACACCCCGGCGATGGCCTCCATCACCGGCTCGGTCCGCGCCGGCATGTCGGTCGCCGAGTCCGCGTCCAAGGACCTCAAGCGGGTCCACCTGGAGCTGGGCGGCAAGGCCCCGGTCGTCGTCTTCGAGGACACCGACATCGCCAAGGCCGTCGAGGACATCTCCGTGGCGGGCTTCTTCAACGCCGGCCAGGACTGTACGGCCGCCTGCCGCGTCCTCGTCCACGAGGCGATCCACGACGAGTTCGTGGCCGCGCTCGCGAAGGCCGCCGAGGACACCAAGACCGGTCAGCCGGACGACGAGGACGTCCTCTTCGGCCCGCTCAACAACCCCAACCAGCTCAAGCAGGTCGAGGGCTTCATCGAGCGGCTGCCCGCCCACGCGCGCGTGGAGGCCGGCGGCAAGCGCGTCGGCGAGAAGGGCTACTTCTTCGCGCCGACCGTGGTCTCCGGCGTCAAGCAGGACGACGAGATCATCCAGAAGGAGGTCTTCGGCCCGGTCATCACCGTCCAGTCCTTCTCCGACGAGAACCAGGCCGTCGAGTGGGCCAACGGCGTCGAGTACGCCCTCGCCTCCTCCGTGTGGACCAAGGACCACGCCCGCGCGATGCGCATGTCGAAGAAGCTCGACTTCGGCTGCGTGTGGATCAACACCCACATCCCGCTGGTCGCGGAGATGCCGCACGGCGGCTTCAAGAAGTCCGGCTACGGCAAGGACCTGTCGGCGTACGGGTTCGAGGACTACACGCGGATCAAGCACGTGATGACCTCGCTGGGCGAGTAGGCACCGGCGACAGCAGTGAGCGGCCCCCGGACGGGTTCACCATCCCGTCCGGGGCCGCGCTGTCTCATGTCCCGGCGACGAACTCCGGCTCCTGCTCGGTCAGTTCGAGCCGTGCCGCCCGCTCCCGGTCCGCCGCCCGCTCCCGGTCCGCCGCCCGCTCCCGGTTCGCCGTCCGCTCCGGTCGCCGGGCTTCCGCGATCGCCCCCGTGACGCCCCTGCGGGCCGGCATCCAGGCGATGGCCACCGCTCGCACCGTCGCTTCGTGCGCCTGAGTGACCGTCCAGAGCCCGTCCACCGTACGGAGGTTGGTGTCCACGAGCGACAGGGTGTCGGGCAGCCGGGGCCATGCTCGACGCAGCGTCGATTGTCGGTGACGGCGGCGGGACGGCATCCTTCCGGGGTGCCCCAGACTTCCTCTCGCACCTCCGCGATGTCCCGCCGCTCCCTCCTGCGCGCCCTCGGCGGCACCGCCGCGCTCGGCGGCCTGGCCGGCTGCGGGGTGCCCGCCGCCTATGTCGCGCCCGGCGACCGGGCCGTCGCCGACGAGTCCGTGGCCGACAAGAAGCTGACCTGGGCGAACTGGCCGCTGTACATCGACACCGATGACAAGAACCCCAACAGGCGGCCCACCGTGGACGCCTTCGAGAAGCGCACCGGGATCTCCGTGGACTACGTCGAGGAGATCAACGACAACGACGAGTTCTTCGGCAAGATCAGCCCCGCGCTGATGAACCATCAGTCCACCGGCCGCGACCTGATCGTCATCAGCGACTGGATGTGCGCCCGGTTCGTCCGGCTGGGCTGGGTCCAGGAGATGGACCGCGCCCGGCAGCCGAACGTGGCGAAGTACCTGGACCCGCTGTTGCGAACGCCCGCCTTCGACAAGGGCCGTCGTTTCACGGTGCCGTGGCAGTCGGGCATCACCGGCATCGCCTACAACCGCAGGAAGCTGGGCCGCGAGATCCGGCACGTCAAGGACCTCTGGGCGAGCGACCTGAAGGGCCGCGTGACCCTGCTCTCCGGCCTGGACGAGTCCTTCGCGCTGCTGATGCAGGGCAACGGCGTGGACATCACCCGGTGGACGGCGGACGACTTCCACCACGTCTGCGACGAGGTGGAGCGCGAGATCCACCGCGGCCAGATCCGCCGCTTCACCGGCAACGACTACACCAAGGACCTGGTCAGCGGGGACGTCCTGGCCTGCCAGGCCTACTCCGGCGACGTCATCCAGCTCCAGGCCGACAACCCCGACATCCGCTTCGTCGTGCCCGAGGAGGGCGCCGAGCTGTGGTCGGACTCCCTGATGATCCCCAACCGCGCCCGCCACAAGGCCAACGCCGAGCGCCTGATCGACTACTACTACGCCCCCGAGACCGCCGCGCAGCTCGCCGCCTGGGTCAACTATGTCTGCCCGGTCCCGGCCGCCCAGGAGGTCCTCGCCTCCTCGAAGGACAAGGACACCGCCTCCCTCGCCGACAACCCGCTCATCTTCCCCGACGCCGGCATGCGGGCGCGCCTAGCGATCGCCCGGGACATCACGTCCACGGAGCGGGTGGAGTTCGCGAGGCGGTGGAACAGGATCGTGGGGCTCTAGGTCCTGTCGTCACCATCTTGTGACGACAGGGCCTGGCGGTGCCGGGAGGCGTCCAGGCTGAGGCTGCGGTTCAAGCACTCCGGTCAGGAGTCCGCGCGTCGGCTCGGGCCAGGAAGGCGCGCCAACTGGCCGGTGTGAAGCGAAGGGTGGCGTGGTTCCTGTCCTTGGTGTCACGGACCATGATCCGGTCACCGGTGCAGGCGACCTCGACGCAGTCGGCCGCTCCGAGGTCACTGAAACTGCTCTTGCGCCACGCCCACGGCTCTGCCACTCACGCCTCCTCCGCCTCGAATGCGGAGGGACTGCCGGCCCGGCTGGCCCGGCGAGGTGAGGTGCCACCTGCCGTCGACCGGTTACGGGCCCCTCGTCCCCCTCAGCCCGAGTGATCGCACAACGGATTACCAGCACTCGTCCTTCACCGTAACAATGCCTCGCGGGAAAGAACATGACACATCACGCCGTGACGAGGACGGCGGCCGGACATGGCCGGTTCGATAGCCGGCGAGGCACCCGTTGGTTCCGGACTCACTCCTTCCGGCGCGCGGCGCGCTAGGCTGACGGGAGGCATCTCACGAGGGGATGATCGATGACGCGTGCGGCTCCCTCTCCCTCTCCTCGGTCCTTGCTCTGGATGCAGGCGGTCTACGTGATCGTGTCCGGCACCCTGGCCTACGGCGCCGGATACGGTGCTGCCGGGCTGTTCGACTCGACACCGCTGGGCATCCTGGCGGCATCGCTCGTCATGGTGGCCGCGGGGTGGTGGGGGCACTCTCTCCACCGGGCGGCTCACCGGGTGTTGGCGACTCGGGCGCGGCGTCGGGGCGAACTGCTGCTTCCGCTCGAGTGAGTTCGCGGGCCACCGCGCGACGCCCGAGCCACCGCCGCAACCGCGCGGTGACCAGCACACCGGCGCCGCAGCCCAGTACCCCGGGCCAGTGGCCCGGATCGGGGATCACGACCGTGAACAGCACGGTGAAGAATCCGCCGATCACGACCGGCGGGATGGTGACGAGCCACAGCAGATGCACCGTGCGCGTGCGGGACGGCAGTACGTCGTGGATGATCTCGCTGCAGATGTGGATCCAGGTGTCCACCCGCCTACGTCCTGCCATGCCCGCACCCCCGCACCCGGCGCCCACCGCGCCGGAACCCCGCGCCAACCCGCGACCTTGCCATCGGCCACCTCGGTGATCCCTGGTCAGAAACCGCAGCCGGCGGTGCGGCTGCGGGCAGCGCCTTGCCTAGCGGTCCGACGCGTCGGGGCCGATGACCCGTCAACCGGGTCCGGGGGTGTGGCCGTCCTGCGTGCCGTTCCTGATCCTCAGCTTCCGCTGCGCCGCCGTCAGGGGGTCTCGGCGGGTGCAGCCAGTGTCAGGCCGTGGCTTTCGTCGCCGACATCGGCTGCCATGGAGCGCAGAAAGGTGCCGATGTCGTCCCGGAGCGCCTGGTCCTCCAGGCCCCAGAAGATCTCCAGATACTGGCCGGTGACCTCCGGGTCATTGCTCGAGTACGACTCTCCTCGTGGGTTCTCGAGATAGACGGAATCCGGCATTCCCTCCTCACGGAACTCGAAGTGGGTGAAGGGCCCCATCAGGCCCCGGTGCGCGCCCACGCCGAAGGGGAGCACCTGAACGGTGATCCGCGGATGCTCGCTCAGGTCCGCCAGCCGCTCCAACTGGGCCCGCATGACCTTCGGGCCACCGATCTGGCGGCGGATGACCGACTCGTCCATGATCAGGAACAGCTCGGGCCCCTCGTCGCCCTCGAGGATCTCCTGCCGGGCCAGCCGAGCCTCGACCAGCCGGTCCAGGCGTTCCGGCGAGGTCGCCTGCCCGGTCCCCGCGGCCATGGCCCGCATGTACTCCTCGGTCTGGAAGAGCCCGGGAACCACGAAGAAGTGGAACCCGCGGATGATCGAGGCGGACGACTCGAGGGCCAGGAAGGACAGGAACTCCTTGCTCAGCACGTCCCGGTACTCGGTGAACGGCATCTTGCGGCTGCTGCGCGCCAACTGCAGCAGTTCCTCGACCTTGCGGCGATCGGTCACCCCGTACTCGCTGAGCAACGCCTTGAGGTCGTTGACCGAGACGGCGACCTCTCCGGCCTCGATCCTGATCAGCTTGGACGGACTCCAGTACATCTTCGTGGCGACCTCACGCTGCGTCAGCCCCACGCGGTTCCGGGCCTTCCGCAACTCCGTCCTCAGACGCAGGCGCTGCACGGCAGCGCTCGGAGTGCTCACGATCGCCACCTCCCTACCTTGAAGGTCCAATGTGCAATGTAGCAGATAGTCATATCGCCAGGGAATACCTCACTAGTTGCGCGCACTGAGACGCTTGACCTGCAGGTCGGCGACCTGTGCGCTGGGCGGGCGCCACAGAACGGGGCGTCGCAGAATGCGAGATGGCAGAGGTGCAACTCACCTTCCGCCTGTCTGCATGATGGGGGTCACCGTACCGGATCTGACAGACCGACATGTCTGCGTTCGAGTGGTACGCGATCGACTGTGCTATGGCATTTCACGGCCGATTGCCCCATGGCTGCCCGCGCGGCCGGCGAACAGGTCTGCGCCGCCTACGCGCGGTTCCGCAGCACCTTGGCCTCCGGCCGCCGCACCCTGCGCGCGGTGCGCCACCCAATCGGGTTCGTCTGCCGGCCCGTCCTGTGCGACGGCAGCGACGGTGTCTGCGTCCACGTCCTCGGCGCACCGGAGGCGAAACCCGACGGGTTCGTGCCCCAAGTCTGCTGCCATGGCTACGACTTGACCAGCACCGGGCTTCGCGGCGAGCCCACGCACCGGGTCTTCGAAGTGCACAGCGATCCGTCGGGCGTGGACGAACTACGGCCCACGACGGCCGCCCCACCGCCACCCTGGTCCTGGGGCGGACCCTGCCCGGCCGGGTGGACCTCTCCCCGGGCGCCGCAGTCCGTGCGGTGAAGGCCTAGGGCAGGGAACCGGCCGCCAGTCCGCCCGCGCAGGCGATCAGCCAGTCCGCCGACGGCCACCGTGGGACCAGGCGACGTACGGCCGCGCCCGCCTGCGTGGGCAGGATGCCGCCCAGCAGGATCAGTGCTACGAGGTCACCGGCACCGATGCCCTCGTTCTGGGTCAGCGCGTAACCGGCGGCCAGAGCCATCGCGGCGAGGACGAGGTTGCGCAGGTCGATGTCGCCCAGGGACGGAAAGGCCGCTCCGGAGCCCCTGCGGACCGTGTAGAGAATCAGCACCGCCACCTCCGCGGCGATGGCGAAGAGTGCCACCAACATGGCTTGCCCTCCTAGAACTTGCAGGCCTTCTTGAGTGCGGGGATGCCGAGCAGCGCGGCGATGGCCTTGCGGTGCGCGGAGGTGAGCTTGCGGCGCTTGGCGTAGGTGCGGATGAGCTGCGCCGTCTTCTTCACGCCGATCTTCTTCACCAGTCGGACGGCGGTGACGACCCGCTTGGAGGAGCCCGCCGGGGTGAACGCGGCGATGAACCCCGCGACGGTCGTGGCGCACCACAGGACCTTCTTGGTGGTGGACCACCAGGAGGGGTCGATGACGATCGGGAAGGCGCTGCCCGCGTCGAACTCGACGTGCTGGACGAGCTTGTCACCGACCACCTTGTAGCTCGTGGGGACGTCGTTGCCGTGCGCGTCCTTGGCCCAGGGGGCGTCGAAGAAGCCAGAAGGACATCACGACCGGCCCCGCCCAGGGCGCGAAACGCTACGGCCTGGTCCGCGACACCGGAACCGACTTCGCGCCCGTCCCGCAGTACCTCACCCGCACCACCCCGGCCGACCCGGCGACGGTCCCTCAGCGGTCCCGGGTGTAGCGCTGCCGCGGGGCCATGTCAGCGGAGCGTGCCGCCCGCAGGGTGTGCAGGACGTCGACCCGGTTCGTGGTGATCGAGTCGGCGCCCAGGGCCAGCAGGCGGCCCATCGAGCGGCGGGTGTCCGGGGTCCACACGGACAGCAGGTAACCGTCGTGGTGGACGCGGGCCGCCAGCTCCCGGCTCACCAGGGAGAAGCGGTAGTTGAGCCAGCGCGGGCGGACCGCGTCCAGCAGTGCGGGCCGGGGCGGGGCCAGGCTCGTCCAGGTCAGCGCGATCTCGGCGGCCGGGTCGGCGGCGCGGACGGCGAGCATCGCCTCGGCGCCCGCACAGTAGTAGACGCGCTCCCGGGCCCCGCTCTGCCGGACCACGTCCATGACCCGGTCGACCATCCGCCGGTCGACCCGGCCGCACAGGTCCACCATCACCCGGCTGTCACCGGTCGCGGCCAGCGTCTGAGCCAGCGTCGGCACACCGCCCGCCGTGAGCCCGCGCACCTCCTCGGCGGACAGCGCGCCGAGCGGCCGGCCGACCTCCCACAGCCGCTGCAGGGTGTCGTCGTGCAGCAGCACGGGGACGCCGTCGCGGGTGAGCCGTACGTCGATCTCGACCGCGTCCGCGCCCCGGTCGAGCGCGGACCGCAGCGAGTCGATGGTGTTCTCACGGAGGCGGTAGGGGTCGCCCCGATGGGCCACGGCGGTCACGGTCTGCATGACCCCCATTGTGGGGTGCCCCCGGTCCTGGGGTGCGTCAGGAGGCGAGCCAGGCGCTGGTGTACGTGTCGATCTCGGCCGTGATCCTGGCCTTGCCTGCGGTGTCCAGGAACGACGCCTCCACGGCGTTCTTCGCCAGGTCGGCCAGGCCCCGCTCGTCCAGGTCGAGCAGCCGGGCGGCCACCGCGTACTCGTTGTTGAGGTCGGTGCCGAACATCGGCGGGTCGTCGGAGTTGATCGTCACCAGGACCCCGGCCCGGGTGAACTCCTTGATCGGGTGCTCGTCCAGGCTGCGGACCGCGCGGGTGGCGATGTTCGAGGTGGGGCAGACCTCCAGCGGGATGCGGTGCTCGGCGAGGTGGGCGAGCAGCTTCGGGTCCTGCGCGGAGCTGGTGCCGTGTCCGATGCGCTCGGCGCGCAGCTCGGTCAGCGCGTCCCACACCGTCTGCGGACCGGTCGTCTCGCCGGCGTGCGGGACCGAGTGCAGACCGGCGGCGATGGCCCGGTCGAAGTACGGCTTGAACTGCGGCCGGGGTACACCGATCTCAGGCCCGCCGAGCCCGAACGACACCAGTCCCTCCGGCCTGATCCGGTCGTCGGTGGCGAGCCGCGCCGTCTCCTCGGCGGACTCCAGCCCCGCCTCGCCCGGGATGTCGAAGCACCAGCGCAGTACGGTCCCGAACTCGGCCTCGGCGGCCTTGCGGGCGTCCTCGATCGCCGCCATGAAGCCCAGCTCGTCTATGCCGCGCCGGGTGGAGGAGAAGGGGGTGACGGTCAGCTCGGCGTAGCGCACCTGCTGCCGGGCCAGGTCGCGCGCCACCTCGTAGGTCAGCAGCCGGATGTCCTCCGGGGTGCGGATGACGTCGACGACCGACAGGTACACGTCGATGAAGTGCGCGAAGTCCGTGAACGTGAAGTAGTCGGCCAGGGCCTCGGGATCGGAGGGGACCTTGGAGTCGGGGTGGCGGGCGGCCAGCTCCGAGACGATGCGCGGGGAGGCGGAGCCGACGTGGTGGACGTGCAGTTCGGCCTTGGGCAGTCCGGCGATGAAGGTCCGCAGATCGCGGTCGGCCGTGCCGGCGGCGGGTACGGAGCTGTCGGTCATGGGGTCCTCCCCGGGACGGGCGCCCGCGAGCGTGGACCCTGGTCACGTGGGCCGTGGTGCGGGCGCGGTGATCGGCTGATCGGTTGCGCGGGATCATCGTAGGCCCCGGCCCGTGCCGTCCCGGCCTGCCCGTAGCATGGCGGCACAGCCAGCAGAGGGGTCCTTCACCATGTCCGACGAGGTGCCGCAGTCCACGCCACAGCAGCATCAGCCTGCCGGCGAGGGGTCGACAGCACCCCGGCTGTCCCTGGACAAGCGGACGCAGCAGGGCCCCGAGGATCACGCACCGAGCCCGGCTCCGGGGCACGGCGAGGCTTCGGCTTCGGGACAGAACGCCGTTTCGGGTCCGGGACAGAACGCCGTTTCGGCCTGGGCTCAGAGCGGCAGCGCGACTCCGGGGCCGGACGCTGCTTCGGCTCCGGGCCGGGGCACCGGCTCCGCTCCGGGTCGGGGCTACGGCTCCGCTCCGGGCCCGGGCACCGGCTCCGCTCCGGTTCCGGGCTCGATATCCGGGGCGCGCCCGGACACCGCGCCTGGTGACGCCTCCGTCCACTACCAGCCGACGCTGACCTCGCTGCCCTCCTCGCCGGACGAGCCCGCCGACGCCGTGCCGCAGGGCTGGGCCCCGCCGGCCGCCGCTTCCGCACCCCCGGCGGCGAACCCGTTCGCGCCGCCGGCGGCCACGGCCCCCGGGAACCCCTACGCCCCGCCGTCCGCCCCGGCGAACCCCTACGCCCCGCCTGCCGCGCAGCACGCGGGACCGGAACCCGTGCCCCCGCCGCCCATCGCCCCCGACGGCCCCGGCCAGGTGCCGTACGGCTACCCGGGCATGGCGCCCGCCTACGGCCACCCGGGGCCGCCCCAGCCGCCGTACGCCGGCCCCTACGGCTGGCCCGGCATGCAGCCGATGCCGAGCAACGGCATGGGCACGGCCTCGCTGGTGCTGGGCATCCTGGCGTCGGTCCTCTTCGCGCTGTGGCCGATCGCCCTGGTGCTGGGCATCCTCGCGGTGATCTTCGGCGCGGTGGGCCGCGCAAAGGCCGGCCGGGGCGAGGCCACGAACCCCGGCATGGCCCTCGCCGGCCTCATCTGCGGCGCGTCCGGCATCGTCCTGGCCGTGGTCTTCATCGCGTTCCTGGTCGCCCACCACACCTGAGGCACCGGTCGGCGCGACGGAGTCAGTCCGCTCTCAGCCGAGCCCGCGCCTCCATCAGGGCGAAGCCCAGCAGATTCGGCCCCCTCCACCGCTGAGGATCCGAAGCCGCCTCGTCGTCCGCCGCCAGGCCGATCCCCCACACACGGTCCACGGGACTCGCCTCGACCAACACCCGGTCGCCCGTGCTCAACAGGAACTCGCGCAGCGCGTCGTCGGCCGCGAACTTGTGCACGCTTCCCTCGACCACGATCCGGAACCGCTCCCGCTCCCATATCGCCTCGTCGAAGCCCCGGACCAGCCGGCCGGCCTTCTTGGCCTGGGAGGGATGGCCCGAGGCCAGCACCCGCCGCTCCGCCTCCGCGTCCCCGAACAGCCGCGCCTTGCCGGCCATCATCCAGTGCTCGGCCGTCGCGTACTCCACCCCGTCGACCTCGAACGGCGACGGCCACCACTGGCTCAGACAGCTCGCGCCGATGCTGCCGTCGGGCCGCGGCCGGTGCCCCCAGAAGTGGAGGTACTTGATCCGGCTGCCTGCCCGGACCTCGCTGATCAGGGCTTCCACCCCGTCGATCTTCCCCATGCACGCGAGTCTGGCACGCACCACTGACACTCCGTCCGCCCTTTTCCTGCCCGACTCGACACCTGGTCGACAGATTCCGTCGCGTAACCAAAAGGCAACAACGGAATCACTTGTTGGAGTCCTATTGCTCTGTCAGGATCGGCACTCAAATCGAGCTGGAGCTACGCCACCCACCCCCCGGGACGGGGCGAACGGCGGAGGAGAGCGACATGCACAACCCGGGCACCGCCACCCCGGAACGATTTCCCGCCGAGGAGCGATTCGCCGACGGCGCGCAGTTCATCGCGGGCCGGCCGGCGAAGGGCACCTCGGGCCGTACCCACGCCGTGGTCGACCCCGCCACCGGCGACGCGGTGTACACCTACGAGCTGGCCGGCACCGACGACGTCGACGCGGCCGTCGCCGCCGCGCGCGAGGCGTTCCCTGGCTGGGCCTCGGCCACCCCGGGCGAGCGCTCCGACGCCCTGCACCGGTTCGCCGCCGTCCTCGCCGAGCGCGCCGAGGACCTCGCCCGGGCCGAGTCCCTGCAGTGCGGCAAGCCGCTGAAGCTCACCCGCGAGTTCGACGTGCCGGGAACCATCGACAACACCGCCTTCTTCGCGGGCGCCGCCCGGCATCTGCAGGGGCAGTCCGCCGGTGAGTACTCCGGGGACCACACGTCGTACGTCCGGCGCGAGCCGATCGGTGTCGTCGGATCGATCGCGCCCTGGAACTACCCCCTCCAGATGGCCGCCTGGAAGATCCTCCCGGCGATCGCCGCCGGCAACACCATCGTGCTGAAGCCCGCCGAGCTGACCCCGCTCACCTCGCTGCTCTTCGCCCAGGCCGCCACCGACGCCGGCATCCCCGACGGTGTGATCAACGTCGTGACCGGGACCGGGAAGGAGGCGGGGGAGCACCTGGTCGGCCACCCGGATGTCGCCATGACCTCCTTCACCGGCTCCACCGGCGTCGGCAGGCGCGTCGCCGAGGTCGCCACCGCCACGGTCAAGCGGCTGCATCTGGAGCTCGGCGGCAAGGCGCCGTTCGTCGTCTTCGACGACGCCGACCTGGAGGCCGCCGTCCACGGGGCCGTCGCCGGTGCGCTCATCAACACCGGCCAGGACTGCACGGCCGCCACGCGCGCGTACGTGCAGCGGCCGCTGTACGAGGCCTTCGTGGAGCAGACCGCCGCCCTGATGGAGAGCGTGCGGCTCGGTGATCCCTTCGCGCCCGGCACCGACCTCGGGCCGCTCATCTCGCACGTCCAGCGCGACCGGGTGGCCGCCTTCGTCGACCGCGCGCGTGCCTACGCGCGCGTGGTGACCGGCGGCGAGGCCCCGAAGGGCGAGCTGGACAAGGGCGCCTACTACCGGCCGACCCTGATCGCCGGCGCGGCCCAGGACAGCGAGATCGTCCAGTCCGAGATCTTCGGCCCGGTTCTGGTCGTCCTGCCGTTCGACAGTGATGATGAGGGCATCCGCCTGGCCAACGACACCCCGTACGGCCTCGCCGCCTCCGCGTGGAGCAGCAGTGTGTACCGCGCGAACCGCGCCACCCGCGAGATCAAGGCGGGCTGTGTGTGGATCAACGACCACATCCCGATCATCAGCGAGATGCCGCACGGCGGCTACAAGGCGTCCGGCTTCGGCAAGGACATGTCGGCGTACTCCTTCGAGGAGTACACGCAGGTCAAGCACGTAATGTTCGACAATACGGCGGTTGCCCGCAAGGACTGGCACCGCACGATCTTCGGGGACCGGTAGCAGCCGTTCGACCGGCTGCCGCCGGGTGTGACGCTCCGGCCCTCGACCAGGCCGACCTCCCATTCCTCCCGAAAGGGCACCACGCGCATGGAGCAGTACGAGCCCGACCGCCTCACGCCGGTCGAAGTCGCCGCCATACGGCGCAGTCAGCGCAGCGGCCGGGCAGCGATGACCCGCCGGTCGCTGCTGCGCGCTTCCGCGGGCGGCGCACTCGCGGTCGGCGGACTCGGGGCGCTGAGCGGCTGCGGGATCCCGCCGGCCAACAAGACGCAAGGCGGCGTGTCCGCCGACGACCACTCGGCCAAGGAGAAGATCGTCAACTTCTCCAACTGGCCCGAATACATCGACGTGGACGACAAGACGAAGCGGCACCCCACGCTCGACGCGTTCGCCAAGCAGACCGGCATCCAGGTCAAGTACACCGAGGACATCAACGACAACGACGAGTTCTTCGGCAAGATCCAGCCGGAGCTCGCCGCCGGCCAGGACACCGGCCGCGACCTGCTCGTGCTCACCGACTGGCTGGCCGCCCGCATGATCCGCCTCGGGTACGTCCAGAAACTGGACCCGTCCAACCTGCCGCACGCCTTCGCCAACCTGTCGGACCAGTTCCGTGCCCCCGACTGGGACCCGGGCCGGGCGTACTCGTACCCCTGGCAGGGCATCTCGACCGTCATCGCCTACAACAAGAAGGCCCTCAACGGCATCGAGGTGAAGTCGGTCTCCGACCTGCTCGACAACCCCGGGCTCAAGGGCCGCGTCGGCTTCCTGACCGAGATGCGCGACAGCATCGGCATGACCATGCTCGACATGGGCATCGACCCGGCGAAGTTCACCGACGACGACTACGACAAGGTGATCGCCCGCCTCCAGAAGGCCGTCGACAAGGGCCAGATCCGCCGCTTCACCGGCAACGACTACACCTCCGACCTCACCAAGGGCGACTTCGCCGCCTGTGTCGCCTGGGGCGGCGACATCGTCCAGCTCCAGGCGGACAACCCGGACGTCGACTACGTCATCCCGGCCGCCGGCTACATGACGTCGACCGACAACATGCTGATCCCCAACAAGGCGCGCCACAAGACGAACGCCGAGCGGCTCATCGACTTCTTCTACGAGCCCGAGCCGGCCGCCGAGCTCGCGGCCTACATCAACTACGTGAGCCCGGTCGCGGGGGTGAAGCCGTATCTTGCCAAGATCGACAAGGCCGCGGCGAACAACCCGCTGATCCTTCCCGACAAGGCCATGCAGGCCCGGTCCCATGCCTTCCGCTCGCTGACGCAGCAGGAAGAGACGGCCTACCAGCAGAAGTTCTCGAAGCTCACAGGGGCGTGACGACGATGACGACACCAGACAACAGCGGCGACGTCCGCCTCTCCGGTATCTCCAAGACCTACGACAACGGCTTCACCGCCGTGCAGCCGCTGGACCTGACCGTGCCACAGGGCTCCTTCTTCGCCCTGCTCGGCGCCTCCGGCTGCGGCAAGACCACCACCCTGCGCATGATCGCCGGCCTGGAGGAACCTTCCTCCGGCACCGTGCGCCTCGGCGACCAGGACGTCACCCACCTGCCGCCGTACAAGCGCCCGGTGAACACCGTCTTCCAGTCCTACGCGCTCTTCCCGCACCTCGACATCTTCGAGAACGTCGCCTTCGGTCTGCGCCGGCGCGGCATCAAGAGCGTGAAGAAGCAGGTCGAGGACATGCTGGACCTCGTCCAGCTCGGCGAGCAGGCGCGCAAGAAGCCGCACCAGCTCTCCGGTGGCCAGCAGCAGCGGGTCGCCGTCGCCCGCGCGCTCATCAACCACCCCAAGGTGCTCCTCCTCGACGAGCCGCTCGGCGCCCTCGACCTCAAGCTGCGCCGCCAGATGCAGCTGGAGCTCAAGCGCATCCAGACCGAGGTCGGCATCACCTTCATCCATGTCACGCACGACCAGGAGGAGGCCATGACCATGGCCGACACGGTCGCCGTGATGAACGCGGGCCGCGTCGAGCAACTCGGCTCGCCCACCGACCTGTACGAGAACCCGAACACCACCTTCGTCGCGAACTTCCTCGGCACCTCCAACCTCATCGAGGCCGAGGTCGACACCAAGAGCGGCGACGACATCGTGCTCAAGGCGGGCGGCGGCAAGCTGGTGCTGCCCGAGTCGCGATGTTCGGCGCCGACGACGGCCGGCGGCAAGGTGCTGGTCGGCATCCGCCCGGAGAAGATCTCCCTCACGCACGCCGACGACGCGGGGGACATCCCCGAGGGCCGCAACCGGCTCACCGGCAAGATCGCCGACGCGAGCTTCATCGGTGTCTCCACCCAGTACGTGATCGACAGCCCGGTCTGCGACGAGCTCGCGGTGTACGTCCAGAACGTCGAGCGCGACGGGCGGCTCGTGCCCGGCGCCGACGTCGTGCTGCACTGGAGCCCGGCGCACACCTTCGGCCTGGACGCCGCCCAGGACATCGACGCGGGCACCGAGGAAGAGGCGGCCGTCTGATGTCGACGCTCACCGAGGCGCCCCCGCCCCTCGCGCCCACCGCGCCGGAGAAGAAGCCCCCGCGAAGGCGGGGCCGGTTCACGCCGTACTGGCTGCTGCTGCCCGGCATCCTCTGGCTCATCGTCTTCTTCGCGCTGCCGATGATCTACCAGGCCTCCACCTCCGTGCAGCAGGGCTCCCTGGAGGAGGGCTACAAGGTCACCTGGCACTTCGCGACCTACTGGGACGCGCTGAGCCAGTACTGGCCGCAGTTCCTGCGGTCCGTCTTCTACGCGGCCGCGGCCACGGTCCTGTGCCTGCTGCTCGGTTACCCGCTGGCCTATCTGATCGCGTTCCGCGCGGGCCGCTGGCGGAACCTGATCATGATCCTGGTGATCGCGCCGTTCTTCACCAGCTTCCTGATCCGCACCCTGGCCTGGAAGACGATCCTCGCCGACAACGGTCCGGTGGTGCACGTCCTGAACTCGGTGCACATCCTGGGCCTGACCAACTGGCTCGGCTGGACGGCCGGCGACCGCGTCCTCGCCACGCCGCTCGCGGTGGTGTGCGGACTGACGTACAACTTCCTGCCGTTCATGATCCTGCCGCTGTACACCTCGCTGGAGCGGATCGACCCACGGCTGCACGAGGCGGCCGGCGACCTGTACGCCAAGCCCTGGACCACCTTCCGCAAGGTCACCTTCCCGCTGTCGATGCCGGGCGTGGTCTCCGGCACGCTGCTGACCTTCATCCCGGCGGCCGGTGACTACGTCAACGCCGAACTCCTCGGCTCCACCGACACCCGCATGATCGGCAACGTCATCCAGACGCAGTTCCTGCGGATCCTGGACTACCCGACCGCCGCGGCCCTCTCCTTCATCCTCATGGCCGCCATCCTGGCCATGGTCACGATCTACATCCGCCGGTCCGGGACGGAGGACCTGGTCTAAATGCCCTTCGTCAACTGGCTCAAGCGCCATCTCGTCGTCATCGCGGGCATCCTGACGCTCGCGTACCTGCTGCTGCCCAACGTCATCGTGACGGTGTTCTCCTTCAACAAGCCGAAGGGGCGCTTCAACTACGAGTGGCAGCAGTTCTCCCTGGACGCCTGGAAGAAGCCGTGCGGCGTCGCCGACATGTGCGGCTCGCTGTCCATCAGCCTCCAGATCGCGATCTGGGCCACGATCGGCGCCACGATCCTCGGCACGATGATCGCCTTCGCCCTGGTCCGCTACCGCTTCCGCGCCCGCGGCGCCGTCAACTCGCTGATCTTCCTGCCGATGGCGATGCCCGAGGTCGTCATGGCCGCCTCGCTGCTCACCCTGTTCCTCAACATGGGCGCCCAGCTGGGCTTCTACACGATCCTCATCGCCCACATCATGTTCTGCCTCAGCTTCGTCGTCACCGCGGTCAAGGCGCGCGTGATGTCGATGGACCCGCGCCTGGAGGAGGCTGCCCGGGACCTGTACGCGGGCCCCGTGCAGACCTTCCTGCGGGTCACCCTGCCCATCGCGGCACCGGGCATCGCGGCGGGCGCGCTGTTGTCGTTCGCGCTCTCCTTCGACGACTTCATCATCACGAACTTCAACGCCGGCTCGACCGTCACCTTCCCGATGTTCGTGTGGGGTTCGGCGCAGCGCGGAACACCGGTCCAGATCAATGTGATCGGTACGGCCATGTTCCTCGTCGCGGTTCTGATCACGCTGTTCTCGATGCTCGTCACCAACCGCCGTAACAACCAGAAGGCGTAGGCCTTTTCAGAAGCGCCTTTTCGGAAAGTCCTCTGTAGGGAGTTGAAATCATGGCCCCAAGCGCCATGAGCCGTGGCAAAGACAACTGGATCGCTTCTCTCTCCGAAGCCCAGCCGGTTCCGTACTGGCTGGAGGACCCCGGCAAGCCCCACCCCGAGCCCGCCCTCACCTCCGCCGACACCTGCGACCTGCTGGTCGTCGGCGGTGGCTACAGCGGACTGTGGACCGCGCTGGGCGCGAAAGAGCGCGATCCGCAGCGGGACGTGGTCCTGCTGGAAGGCCGCGAGGTGGGCTGGGCCGCCTCCGGCCGCAACGGCGGCTTCTGCGCCGCCTCCCTCACCCACGGGCTGCCCAACGGCCTCACCCGCTGGCCCGACGAGATCCAGAAGCTTCAGGAGCTGGGCCGGCGCAACCTCGACGAGATCGAGGCCGCGCTCGCCCGGCACGGCATCGACTGCGACTTCGAGCGCACCGGCGAGATCGACGTGGCCACCGAGACCTACCAGGCCTGGGAACTGCGCGACTGGCACAAGGAGTTGGCCGAGCAGGGACTCGCGGACGGCATCGAGTTCCTGGACGCCGACGCCGTGCGCGAGCAGGTGAACTCACCCATCTTCGAGGCCGGCCTGTGGGACCGCCGGGGCGTGGCCATGCTGCACCCGGCGAAGCTGGCCTGGGGCCTGAAGCGGGCGTGTCTGCGGCTCGGGGTGCGGGTCTACGAGCACACACCCGCGCTGACGCTGAAGCCGTACGGCGCCGGGATGGCCGTACGCACGCCGTACGGCGCGGTCCGCGCCCGCAGGGTCGCGCTCGGCACCAACATCTTCCCGAACCTGCTGCGCCGCGTGCGCTCCTACACCGTCCCGGTCTACGACTACGCGCTGATGACCGAGCCGCTCACCGCCGACCAGCTGGCGTCGATCGGCTGGAAGAACCGACAGGGCCTCGGCGACAGCGCCAACCAGTTCCACTACTTCCGCCTCTCCGCCGACAACCGCATCCTGTGGGGCGGTTACGACGCGATCCACCACTACGGCGGCCGGGTGCGCGCCGAGTACGACGACCGCCCGGAGACGTACGCCAAGCTCGCCGGCCACTTCTTCACCTGCTTCCCGCAGCTGGAGGGCGTCCGCTTCACCCACGCCTGGGGCGGCGCGATCGACACCTGCTCGCGCTTCTCGGCGTTCTTCGGCACGGCGCACCAGGGGAGGGTCGCGTACGCGGCCGGGTACACCGGTCTGGGCGTCGGCGCGACCCGCTTCGGCGCGGACGTGATGCTCGACCTGCTGGACGGGGAGCGCACCGAGCGGACCGAGCTGGAGATGGTCCGCAAGAAGCCGCTGCCGTTCCCGCCCGAGCCGTTCGCCTGGACCGGGATCGCCCTCACCAAGTGGTCCCTGGCCCGCGCCGACGCGCACGGCGGCCGCCGCAACCTGTGGCTGCGGACGATGGACAGGCTGGGGCTGGGCTTCGACAGCTGAGGCCTTGTACCCGGTCGTGGTGGCTGGGTCAAGCCACGAGTTTCCGGAGCATGACCGAGCTCCCGCGTTCCGGCGTACTGGAAGCACGGGCCTCACCGGGAGGCACCGACTTCCACACCGGATCGGCAGGAGAAGATCATGAACTGCATCACCCGCATCACCCGCGTCTTCCGCAACCACGACGACTCCCGTGCCAAGCGCCGCCTGGGCCTGGCGACGGCGGCGGTGTCCGCCGCCGTCGTCGCCGGAGGCGTCATGCTCCCGGCCGTGACCGCCTCGGCGGCGCCGATGCACCCGGTGTCCGCGGTGACCATGGCTCCCCGGCACGACCACCACGACCGGGACTACTGGGACCACCACGACAGGCACCACTGCGGGGACGACTACTACTACGACGACTCCTACTTCCACCACGACCACGACCATCACGACCATGACCACTGGGAATCGGACTGACATGTGACCTAGGTCACATGAAGGGCATGCGGAATCCGCGTAATGTCCCCGGAAGGCCTCCCTCTCTCCCCCTGACGCGACCGCGTCGGTCGGTCGGGCGAGAGACAGGGAGGCCTTGCGATGACTGGGGCGAAGACGGCCGTCGAATGGCTGGCATCCGTCGCACCGGACCCCGAAGCCTGTTGCCGGGAATGGGAGCGCAATCCCCTGGGCATCGCGCTGCTGCCCGCCGGCCGGGCCTGGGACGTACTGATCCTGCCGGGCGACCTCGGTTACCCGACCCTGGACGTGCTCACCCGTGTGCTCGACCACCCCGGCCCGGTGCTCGTCGACTTCGGCGACAACCGGGTCGGGTTCTTCGTGCCGCCGGGCACCGCGGCCCGCTGGGTCGGCACCGGCGTCCGCTCCGCCGGAGTCGGCACCTGGATCGTCGTGCCGTATCCGGGCCGGGCGACCCGGGGCGTGCGCTGGCTGGTCCAGCCGGACGGCTCGGGCACGCTGACCGACCCCGCGCTGCTGGAACTGGCGATGCACGAGGCGGCGGCGCGGCTGGCCGGGGGAGAGGACGGGGAAGGGTAGCGTCCGGGATCCGCGGGCTCCCCCAGCTCCGCCCTCAGCCGGGAGTGCCGGAAGACCGCCGGCGCATGCTCCGGCCGACGCCCGGAACCAGCGACAGGGCGGTCAGCAGCACCGTGCACAGGCACCAGCTGGCCACCACGTCCAGTGGCCAGTGATAGCCGTGGCGGACCAGACCGTACGACACCCCGAGGACCAGGGCCGCGCACCCGGTGACCAGGATCCGGCGGGCGGTCGTGGAGCGCAGCCAGGAGAGCAGCAGCAGGGTCGCCGAGCCGTAGGCGACGGCCGCCGTGGCCGTGTGCCCGGAAGGGAAGTAGCCGACGCCCGGAGGAGGCTCCACGGAGGGTCCCGGCCGCGCCGTCCAGTCCTTGAGCGGTGCGACGATCGCCGGGACCAGCGCCATCAGGACGGCCGCCGCCGCGGGGGGCAGCCACCACCGGTGCGCGCCGGTCGCGCGCCCCCGCCGGAGGGCGTAGACCGCGGCCGCGGCGAGGACCGGGACGGCGACCTGGACGTTGCCGAGGTCGGAGAGGACTTGGCCGAACCCGTCCGGATGGACCAGGTCCCGGCTGAGGTGCGAGTCCAGGCGCAGCAGCGGGCCGTGGACCACGACCTGCCAGGTGATCAGGGCGAAGAGGGCGGCCGGAAGGGCGAGGAGTGCGCGGTGACGGGTTGACACGGTGCCCAGCTTCGCAGGTCCGCTCGGCCCGGCACGCGGGAACGCGCCGCATCGGCCGGGGCGCGGCCCACAGGGGCGAAGGAGAAGGAGGTCGGCCGCCCCGGAACAGGGGGGGTAGTTCCGAGGCGGCCGTCCGGATCGGAACGTCGCGCGCCCCGGGGGGTTTGGGGCGGCGACCGTCCGATCGGTGAGGAGATCCCGGAGCCGTCAGGCGCCGGTTGTGTGCGCGAGGGCACGACCAGGTCGAAGCTGGGGAGGCCCCGGCCTGAAATCGCCCACAGTCCCCTGTGGGCGGGGTGTATCTCTCATCTGGGTAGAACCTACGGCAGGCCGGGCCGCTTGGGCAGACGGAATCGGCTCCCGTCATCCACCCCGCACACCTTCTTCACACGGCCTGCCGCAGGCACCCTTCAGGGGGAGACCAGCCGCTCGGATGTGCGCACTCAGATGCGCGTGAACGCCTGCTCGATGATGTCCAGGCCCTCGGTGAGGAGGTCCTCGCCGATCACCAGCGGGGGCAGGAAGCGCAGCACGTTGCCGTAGGTGCCGCAGGTCAGGACCAGCAGGCCCTCGGCGTGGCAGGCCTTGGCGAGGGCGGCGGTGGCCTCCGGGTTCGGCTCCTTGGTGGCCCGGTCCTTGACCAGCTCGATGGCGATCATGGCGCCGCGGCCCCGCACGTCGCCGATGACGTCGAACTTCTCGGCCATGGCGGTGAGGCGACCCTTCATGATCTCCTCGATGCGCTTGGCCTTGCCGTTGAGGTCGAGCTCCTTCATGGTCTCGATGGCGCCGAGCGCACCCGCGCAGGCGACGGGGTTGCCGCCGTACGTACCGCCGAGCCCACCGGCGTGCGCGGCGTCCATGATCTCCGCGCGCCCGGTGACGGCGGCGAGCGGAAGCCCGCCGGCGATGCCCTTGGCGGTCGTGATCAGGTCGGGGACGATCCCCTCGTCCTCGCAGGCGAACCACTGACCGGTCCGGCAGAAGCCGGACTGGATCTCGTCCGCGACGAACACGATCCCGTTGTCGGCGGCGAACTGCCGGATGGCCGGCAGGAAGCCCTTCGCGGGCTCGATGAAGCCGCCCTCACCCAGCACCGGCTCGATGATGATCGCGGCGATGTTGTCCGGGCCGACCTGCTTGGTCATCTGGTCGATGGCCTGCGCGGCGGCTTCCGGCCCGGCGTTCTCCGCACCGGTCGGCCAGCGGTAGCCGTACGCCACCGGCACCCGGTACACCTCGGGCGCGAACGGCCCGAACCCGTGCTTGTACGGCATGTTCTTCGCCGTCAGCGCCATGGTCAGGTTGGTCCGCCCGTGGTACCCGTGGTCGAACACCACCACGGCCTGCCGCTTGGTGTACGCACGCGCGATCTTGACGGCGTTCTCGACGGCCTCGGCGCCGGAGTTGAACAGCGCGGACTTCTTGGCGTGGTCACCCGGGGTCAGCTCGGCAAGCGCCTCCGCGACCTCCACGTACCCCTCGTAGGGGGTGACCATGAAACAGGTGTGGGTGAAGTCGGCGAGCTGGGCGGAGGCACGGCGTACGACGGCCTCGGCGGAGGCGCCGACGGAGGTCACGGCGATACCGGACCCGAAGTCGATGAGCCGGTTGCCGTCGACGTCCTCGATGATCCCGCCACCGGCGCGGGTGGTGAACACCGGCAGCACGGAGCCCACGCCCTGCGCGACCGCGGCGGTACGGCGGGCCTGCAGCTCCTGCGACTTCGGGCCGGGGATGGCGGTGACGACGCGGCGCTCCTGCGGAAGTGCGGTCATGGGGGCTCCTGATGATCTTGCGTACCGAGCGGTCTGATCTGGCGTCCCGGACGATCCCGGGCGGTGAGTCTCCGGCCGCTTACCTACTCTTTCTTCGCAGGCTAGGGCCGGGGGTGGGGGGTGGGCATGCTCCATGTGGGCGTTGTCGTTCACCCCGGTTGTCCGTGGTGGACATAGCCGGGCGGCCGGGGTACGCCCAGTCGGCGGGCGCTCTCGGCCGCGTAAGCGGTGAACTCCCCTTGCGGGGGCGTTAGATTGCTGGCTGACGGTTCGACGGAACGGCTGGTCAGGGGGCAAGGGCGATGGACAGCGACGGCACGCGAGACGCGCGCGGCACGCATGCGCATCCTGTACCTCGCCCGGCGTCACCGACCGAGCGGGGCACGGTGCCGCCCATGCCGGCACTGCCGCCGGGCCTGCCGCCGAAACCGGACGGCTCCGCCTTCCTGACCTGGCTGCGGACCTCCCGCCCGGAGGCGGCGCCCGGCGTGTGGCGCCTCGGACACCGGCCCCGGCCCGAACAGGAGCCCGAGCGGCTCCCGGCCCGGCAGCTGATCAGCGGCGCCCTCATCGCCTTCCTGGTCGGCTGGCTGGTCTGGTCCCTGCTGTGGAACGGCTACCTCGGCAGCTGGTGGGTGCTCCCTCTCGAACTGCTCGTCCCCGACTCCTGGCGCAACAGCGACAGCAATGTCTCGCGTGCCTTCCTCTGGTACGGGTACTACACCGTCATCGCGCTCGCCATTGTGCTGATCGTCGGCCGTCTCGGCCGCTGGGGGGAGGTCTGGCGCCGCTACGGCCCGCCGGCCTGGCGTCCGGCCGTGCCGGTGGCCGAGCGCCCGCCGGCACCCGAGCAGGACCCGGCCGAATGGCCCCACCTGCGCCGTGCCGGTGCCCACGAGGCCGCCGAGCGCCTCGCCGCCGAGGCGCGGGCCGGGCTCATGCGGGACGTCGATCACGCGCGGATCAGCCGGGCCTGGCAGGGGGTGCGCTCGGGGCGGCACAGCCTGGCCGCGTTCACCGGCGCCGTACTCAAGGACGGCTCCGCCGCCTGCCTGCATCCCTCCGGCGAACGCGACCTGCCCGTGCGGCACGCCCGCCACGACCTGATCACCGGCCAGGTCCGGCTCGGCACCGCCGCCGACGACCCCCGCAACCCCTACCACTACCGAGGCGCGGGCCTCGGCCTCGATCCCGGCCTGCTCGGCACCTCGCTGCTCGCCGTCGGTCCGTCCGGCTCCGGCAAGACCGGTGCGGTGGTACGGCCGCTCGCCGAGTCCCTGTGCCTGCACGCCCTCGCCGGGCGCGCCTGTGTCGTCGTCGTCGGTGCGGTGGGCGCCGGACTCGGCTCGGACGAGGCCTACGACGTCGTCGTACGCATCGGTCAGCCGGAGTCCGTCTACGACCTCGACCTCTACGGGGGCACCACCGACCCCGACGAGGCCGCCGCCATACTCGCCGAGGCCCTCGCAGGCGACCTCGCCGATGCGCACCCGGGCAGCGACAGCCGCCGCTCGGCGACCGTTCTCGCCCAGTTGCTGGGTCCCTTCCGGGCCGTCCACGACCGCTTTCCGTCCGTGCCCGAGCTGCGCCGGCTCCTCGACGGCGCTCCCGGCCCGCTCGCGGCGCTGCGCAAGGCGCTGACGGACACGGGACAGGAAGGGCTCCTGCGGGAACTCGACGCCCGCGAACGGCAGATGGCCCACCCGGGTGACGTCGGCACCGTGCTCGCCGACCGGATCGCCCTGCTCGACCGGCCCGCCTTCGCCGGCTTCTTCGACACCTCCGACCAGACCCGGCCGTTCTCGCTCAAGGCCCTCGACCACCCGGTACGGGTCCGCATCGACCTGCCCCAGCGCGGGCACGCCGATGCCTCCCGGATCCTGGCCCGGCTGGTGCTCGCCCAGTTCACGGCGGCCGTGACCGTACGGGAGGACCGGTCGCTGTTCGCCTGCCTGATCCTCGACGACGCCTCCGGCGCCATCACCCCGGAGGCGGTCCGCGGCATCCAGCGGCTGCGTTCGGCGGGGGCCGGCGCGGTGCTCACCCTGCGCACCCTGGACGACGTGCCCAGGCCGCTGCGCAGTCCGCTGCTCGGCGCGATCGGCTGCCGGATGGCACTGTCCGGAGTCACCCCCTGGGACGGGCAGGACTTCGCCGAAGTGTGGGGCAAGGAGTGGACCGAGACCCGGGACGTCACCGATCGCCAGATCATCGCCGAGACCCCGGCCGGCAAGGCCGTGCACATCCTGCGCCGGGTCATCACGGGACAGGCACCCACCGCTCGCGCCGTCACCGTGCGGCAGGTCGAGCGGGAGCGCTGGTCGGCCTCCGAGTTGGCTCATGGGGTGCCGGCCGGGCATGCGGTGTTGTCGTTGACGAGTGTGCGGGGGGAGCACGCGCCGCCGTTGCTGGTGGATCTGAGGGGGTGACGGGGCGGCGGGGGACCGTACGGTGAGGCAGAATCGGTGTAGGTCGTTCATACGGTTCGGCCAAAGGATCCATCCCGTCGTCACACTGTCCGCACACTGCCCGCCCGGACGCCCGGTGTTCCGTCATCTGAAGGACCGATGCCCCCTACCCTCGCCTCGCTCGTCCACCATTCCGCGCTGAAGCTGACCGTGCGCGCGGGCGAGGACCGCCTCGACGTGCCCGTCCGCTGGGCCCACGTCAGTGAGCTGGCCGACCCGGTGCCGTACATGGAGGGCGGCGAGCTGCTGCTGATCACCGCGCTGAAGCTGGACGCGGAAGATCCCGAGGCCATGGGGCGGTATGTGAAGCGGCTGGTCGGGGCCGGTGTCGTGGGGCTCGGCTTCGCCGTGGGCGTCAACTACGAGGAGATTCCGGCGGCCCTCGTCGACGCCTGCCGGACGGAAGGGCTGCCGCTGCTGGAGGTTCCCCGGCGCACCCCCTTCCTCGCCATCAGCAAGGCCGTCTCCGCCGCCATCGCCGCCGACCAGTACCGGGCCGTCACCGCCGGGTTCGCCGCGCAGCGGGAGCTGACCAAGCAGGCGCTGACCTCCGGGCCCGAGGGGCTGCTCGGCGCGCTCGCCGGGCAGGTCGACGGGTGGGCCGCGCTGTACGACGCCGCCGGCTCCGTCGTCGCCGCCGCGCCCGAGTGGGCCGGACGGCGGGCCGCCCGGCTGACGGCGGACGTCGAGCGGCTGCGGGAGCGGCCCGCGCCCGCCTCCTCCGTGGTCGGCGGGCCCGATCACGAGGACCGGGTCGAGCTGCACTCCCTGGGGACGGGGCGGCGGCCGCGCGCGGCGCTCGCCGTCGGCACCGCCGCCGCCCTCGGCACCGCCGAGCGGTACGCCGTGCACTCCGCCATCGCCCTGCTCACCCTCACCACCGAACGCTCCCGCTCCCTGCACGCGGCCGAACAGCGCGTCGGCACGGCCGTGCTGCGCATGCTCCTCGCCGGGGAACCCGACCACGCCCGGGCCGTCGCCGGGGACCTGTACGGCGGACTGCTCGACGCGCCGTTCCGGATGATCGTCGCCGAGTCGGTGCCGGGATCCGCCGCTCGGGCGCATGCCGATGCCCATGGTCACCTGCGGACGGCGGGTGCCGGCGGCGGCGCGCCCGCCACCGGTGACCTGAGCGGCGATCCGCTGGGCGGGCTGGCGGAGAGCATGGAGTCCGCCGCCGCGCGCTCGGGGGAGGCCGTGCTGGTCGTGCCCGAGGGGGAGCGGCTGGTGGTGCTCGCCGCGGACGGGGGAGCGGCGGTGGCAGCCGGTACGCAGTACGCCGGCGCGCTCGAGGCGGCACGAGCGGTGGCGGAGCAGGCCGGGGGCGAGGAGGAGGAACTGGTCGTCGGGTTGTCCGCGCCGGCCGGGCCGATCGCCGCCGCGGCCGCCTACAAGCAGGCCGAGCAGGCGCTGTCGGTGGCGCGGCGGCGGGGGCGGGTGCTGGTGGAGCACGAGCAGCTGGCCGCGGGGTCCGTGCTGCCGTTGCTCGCCGACGACGCGGTGAAGGCGTTCGCGGACGGGTTGCTGCGGGCGCTGCACGAGCACGACGCGACGGGGCGGGGCGATCTGGTGGCCTCGCTGCGGGCGTGGCTGTCGCGGCACGGGCAGTGGGACGCCGCTGCCGCGGACCTCGGGGTGCACCGGCACACGCTCCGGTACCGGATGCGGCGGGTGGAGGAGATCCTGGGGCGCTCCCTGGACGACCCGGACGTGCGGATGGAGCTGTGGCTCGCCCTGAAGGCGACCAGCGCCGAATAGTCCAAAAAGTAGTGCGCGGTTCCGCTACTGCTACGACCCGGACAAGCGACCGCCGGCCACCCCCGCCCTACCGTTGACCACGAAAGCCAAGCAGCACACCTCCAACGCGGAAAGGCCGGGAATCGCGCATGACTTCGATCCACGCCTTCTGGCTCGCCGGCCGCCAGGTCACCGGCGAGGACACCTTCGACGTCAGCTCACCGTGGGACGGCCGGCTCGTCGGCAAGGTCGGCGTGCCGACCGACGCCCAGGTCGAGGAGGCCGTGGCCGCCGCGTACGCCGTGCGGGACGAGTTCGCCGCCACCCCGGCGCACGTGCGCGCCGCCGCCCTGGACCACGTCAGCAAGCGGCTGGTCGAGCGCACCGAGGAGATCGCCCAGCTGATCTCCGCCGAGAACGGCAAGCCCATCAAGTGGGCCCGCGGGGAAGTCGGTCGCGCCGTCTCCGTGTTCCGGTTCGCCGCCGAGGAGGCCCGCCGGTTCAACGGCGGCGAGGCCCAGCGGCTCGACACCGACGCCGGCGGCCAGGGCCGGCTGGCGCTGACCCGTCGCTTCCCGAAGGGTGTCGTGCTCGGCATCGCGCCGTTCAACTTCCCGCTGAACCTGTGCGCCCACAAGGTCGCCCCGGCGATCGCCGTCGGTGCGCCGATCATCCTCAAGCCGGCCCCGGCCACCCCGCTCTCCGGCCTGGTCCTGGGCGAGCTGCTGGCCGAGACCGACCTGCCGGCCGGCTCCTGGTCGGTCCTGCCGGTCCCGAACGACCGCATGCCCGCCCTGGTCCAGGACGAGCGTCTGCCGGTGATCTCCTTCACCGGTTCCGACAAGGTCGGCTACGCGATCATGGACTCGGTGCCGCGCAAGCACTGCACGCTGGAGCTGGGCGGCAACGGCGCGGCCGTCGTCCTCGCCGACTTCGCGAGCGACGCGGACCTGGACTGGGCCGCGACCCGCATCGCGACCTTCTCCAACTACCAGGGCGGCCAGTCCTGCATCTCCGTGCAGCGCGTCATCGCCGACGCCGCCGTCTACGACCGCCTGCTGCCGCGCATCGTCGCCGCCGTCGAGGCCCAGGTCACCGGTGACCCCTCCGACGCCAAGACGGACGTCGGCCCGCTGGTCAGCGAGGACGCCGCCAAGCGCGTGGAGTCCTGGGTGAAGGAGGCCGTCGAGGCCGGCGCCCAGCTGCTCACCGGTGGCGACCGTGACGGCGCCTCCTACGCGCCGACCGTCCTCACCGACGTACCGGCGGACGTCACCCTCGCCTGCGAGGAGGTCTTCGGACCGGTCCTCACCGTGCAGAAGGTGGACGGCGAGGCTGCGGCCTTCGCCGCGGTCAACGACTCCAAGTACGGCCTCCAGGCGGGCGTGTTCACCCACGACCTGCAGGTCGCCTTCCGCGCCCACCGCGCCCTCGAGGTCGGCGGCGTGGTGATCGGCGACGTCCCGTCCTACCGCGCCGACCAGATGCCGTACGGCGGCGCCAAGCAGTCCGGTGTGGGCCGCGAAGGCGTGCGGTTCGCGATGGAGGACTACACCTACGAGCGCGTGCTGGTCCTGACCGGTCTCGCGCTCTGACCTGCCACGGACAGGTCGGAAACGGCAGCGGCCGGTGCCCACTGTGCGGGGGCACCGGCCGCTGTCGTTTGCTGCCTCTGAGTAAAGGATTCGACATCGGCTGTTCAAGAGTCCTGCTGTGTGTCTTGATCTGTCCATGACTCTCCCGATGGGATGCGCCTGACCAGTTCGTCCGACTCAGGACGTCTCAGGGATTTGTCAGGGGAACACATGCGCATAGCCCGTACCGGGCGCGGCCTCGCGGCTTCCGCCGCCACTGCCGCACTCGTCGCCGCAGGACTGGCGACCATCTCCTCGGCCGGCGCCACCAGCGCCGCGCCCGCCGGCGTACCGCACACCTTCGCGCAGCCGGCCATCGCGGGGCACAACCTGGTCCACGGCGTGGCCAGCCCCCTTCCCATCGCCCAGTGCCAGGCCAAGTGGCACATCAACTGCTACAACCCGCTGCAGTACCGCACCGCGTACAACCTGAACCCGCTGTACAAGAAGGGCATCACGGGCAAGGGCCGTACGATCGTCATCGTCGACTCCTTCGGGTCCCCGACCGTCCAGCACGATCTGGACGTCTACAGCAAGCAGTTCGGGCTGCCCAGCACCAAGGTCAACGTCGTCAAGTGGGGTCACGTCCCGAAGTTCGACCCCAAGAACCCCGACATGACCGGCTGGGCCGGCGAGACCTCGCTGGACGTCGAGATGGCCCACGCCGTCGCGCCCGACGCCAAGATCGTCCTGGTGGAGACGGCGGTCGCCGAGACCGAGGGCACCACCGGTCTGCCGGAGATGATGTCCGCCGAGAAGTACATGATCGACCACGGGGTCGGCGACGTCATCAGCCAGAGCTTCGGCGCCACCGAGAACACCTTCCCGGGCTTCGACAAGGGCGACTTCTCCAGCATCAAGAAGCTGCGGTACGCCTACGAGGACGCGCAGCGCAAGCACGTGACCGTGCTCGGCTCCTCCGGTGACGGCGGCGCCACCGACGCCATGGCGGACGGCAAGACGTTCTACAAGTACCGCGTCAACTCCTGGCCGTCCTCCGACCCGTTGGTCACCTCCATCGGCGGCACCCAGCTGCACCTGAACGACAAGGGCCGGCGCGTCAAGCCGGACAGCGTCTACAACGACAACGGCGCGGGCGGCGGCGGCCAGTCCCACGTGTTCACCCGCCCGGGCTTCCAGGACGGTGTGAAGAACGTGGTCGGCACCCGCCGCGGCACCCCGGACATCTCGATGGCCGCCGCGGTCAACGGCGGTGCCTGGGTGTACTCCAGCTACGACCCGACCGCCACCGGCTGGGGCGTCTCCGGCGGCACCAGCGAGGCCAGCCCGCTGTTCTCGGGCATCGTCGCCCTCGCCGACCAGGCGGCCGGCCACCGCCTGGGCGACCTCAACCCGGCGCTCTACACCCTGCTGAAGCAGAAGAACCCGGGCATCGTCGACGTCAACGACGGCACCGACAACAGCTACCAGGGCGTCACGGGCTACAAGGCCGTCAACGGCTACGACATGGCCACCGGCGTGGGCACGCTCGACGCCCTGCGGTTCGTGTCCGCCCTCGCCAAGAACCACTGAGGGTAACCGCTTTCAGGCTCTGCAGGGCGCTGCCCGCCCTGCAGAAGGGGCCCGGCACCGCTGCCTTTCGGTGCCGGGCCCCTCTGCGTCGTCGGCGCCCTCCGGACCCTCAACCGGAGAAGCCGACGTGCGCGAGCCGCAGCGGGCCGCGCAGCCTGAGGCGGACGTCGTGCACGCCGTCGGCGACCAGGCCGGCGCCGAGGGTGGTGTAGGCGTAGACGCCGGCGGTGGGGCCGGCCGGGGTCAGCGCGGCCAGCACCGGGCCGCCGTCCAGGGACACCTCCAGCACACCCTCGCCCGCCACCCGCGCCGTCACCTCGCGCACCCCCGTACCGAAGTCGCAGGCGCGGTAGACCAGTTCGGCCGCCCCGCCGTCCGCCGGTGTCACCGCGTCGCCCGCCGTCCTCGTCCGGTCCACGATCGCGACGCCGGACTGCTCGTCGAAGTCGGTCCCCGACAGGCCGCGCCGAACGACCGCCCGGGCAGCCATCACGACCTGCTCGGCGGCGGGAGGGGCACCGGCTCGCTCACCCTGGGCCGCTACGGAGTGGCGGTGCTGCGGCCATGAGCGACGGACCGGTCCACGGGACCTGGGAGCCGGCCCCGGCGGCCCGCTGGGAGGACGCCTTCCTGGCCGGGAACGGCCACCACGGCATCCTTGTGTTCGGTGATCCGAACGACGACCGGGTCATCGTCACGCATCACACCCTGGTCCGGCCCAACGGCGGCGAGCGGGCCCAGCCGCCCCGCCTGGCCGCCGAACTGCCCGCACTCCAGGACCGGTTGCTCGACGGCGACCGCACCGCTGCCGAGGGCTTCACCGACGGCCGCCCCCTGCAATGGGTACAGCCCTTCCACCCCGCCTTCCAGGTACGGCTGCACACATCCGGCGGCAGCGGGCACGGGCACGGGTACCGCCGGACCGTCGACTTCACCACCGGTGAGGTCACGGCCTCCTGCGCCGACTTCCGCAGCCGGGTCTTCGTCTCCCGCGCGGACGACGTGATCGTGCACGAGCTCGCGGCGGCCGACCTCGACATCGGCCTGGACCACCGGCTGCCCGGCGCACCGGCCGGGCTGCGGGTCGGTCACGGCGCGCTGCTCACCCCCGAGGGCGCCCTGCTCAGCCTGCGCGCCCGCTATCCGGGCAGCGGCCGGTCCTACACCGGCGTGACCCTCGTCGCCGTACACGGGGGCAGCACCGAACTCGTCCCGCCGGCCGTCCGCGTCACCGGCGCCCACCGGATCCTGCTCCTCACCCGCGTACACCGGCACACCGGCGAGGCGGACGTGGCCGCCGAGGCCCGGCGCCTCCAGACCCTGCTGGAGGGCACCGAAAACGGCACTGAGCGGCCGTACGACGTCCTCCTCGGCCGCCACCTGGACCGGCACCGCACCGCCTACCGGCGGGTGACACTGGACCTCGGCGCCGATCCGGCCGAGCGCGCCCTGCCCGGCTCCGAGCTGCTGCGCCGCCCGCACAGCCCGGCCCTGCTGGAACGGCTCTTCGCCGCCGGCCGCTACCACCTGCTCTCCAGCAGCGGCCGCAACCCGCCCCGGCTCACCGGCCTGTGGACCGGCGACTGGAACACCGCCTGGTCCGGCGCCTTCACCACCAACGCCAACCTCAGCCTCCAGACCGCCGCCGCGCCCGCCGCCGCCCTGCCCGAGGTCACCGAGGCGCTGGCCGGCCTCGTCGCCCGGCAGCTGCCGGACTGGCGGACCAACGCCCGCGCGATCTTCGGCACCCGGGGCGCCGTCGCGCCCTCGCACACCGACGGCGAGTCCGGGCTGACGTACCACTTCAGCCGCGAATACCCCCTGCACCTGTGGACGGCCGGAGCGGACTGGCTGCTCAAACCGCTCGTCGACCACGACGAGATCCACGGCACCCGGGACCCGCGCACCGCCGCCGCGCTCGCCGAGGCGGCCCTCTTCTACGAGGACTTCCTCACCCGCACCGACACCGAGGGACGGCTGGCCGTCGTCCCCTCCTACTCGCCGGAGAACCGTCCCGCGAACGGCAGCTGGGGCGCCCTCAACGCCGCCATGGACCTCTCCGCCGCCCGGCACGCCCTGCTCACCGCCGCCCGCTACCACCCCGAACGGGCAGGGACATGGCGGGCGTTGGCGGACCGGCTGCCCGCACACCGGATCAACGCCGACGGGGCGCTCGCCGAATGGGCCTGGCCCGGCCTGGAGGACACCTACGACCACCGCCACCTCAGCCACCTCTACGGCGTCTGGCCCCTGGACGAGATCACCCCCCACGACACCCCCGACCTGGCCGCCGCCCACCGGGCGCTCCGACTGCGCGGCGCCGAGAACCACTCGGCCCACGGCCATCTGCACCACGCCCTCGTCGCCGCCCGCCTGGGCGACCGTGACCGTGCCGCCCACGCCCTGCGCCAGGTGTTGGAGGGCGACTTCTTCCACGCCTCGCTGATGAGCGCCCACTACCCGCGCCGGGACGTCCACAACGCGGACGCCGCGCACACCCTGCCCGGCGTCCTGATCGAGATGCTCGTCCAGTCCACCCCGGACCGGCTCGTGCTGCTGCCCGCCGTCCCGGAGGCCTGCCCGTACGGCGAACTCCGGGGCGTGCGCACCCGGTTCGGCGCGGAGCTCGACCTCAGCTGGGCTCCGCAACAGGCCACGGTCATCCTCAGACCGAGCCGCACCGCCCGCACCGCCCGCATCGACCTGCGGACTTCCTCCAGTGCCGGACCGCTCGACCTCGTCGCCGGAGAAGACCGCGTCCTCGTCCTGGGGGCGCGGTGACCGAGAAACACCGTCAATTCCCCCCCCATGGAAGGGACACCATGGCAACAAGCACGCTCGGCAGGGTCGCCAAGGCCCTGACAGCCCCCGCCCTCGCCCTCGGCGCCACCGTCGGCCTCGCCTCGGCCCCCGCCTCCGCCGCGGTCTGGAGCTCCTGCGACCAGTGGGGCAGCACCACGCTGAACGGCTACACCCTCTACAACGACATCTGGGGCTCCGGCGCCGGCAGCCAGTGCATCTGGGCCAACTCCGGCACCAACTGGGGCGTCTGGGCGAACCACCCGAACACCGGCGGCATCAAGTCCTACCCCAACGCCAAGAAGGTGATCAACAAGTCGATCAGCTCCCTGTCCTCGCTCAGCAGCAGCTACAACGTCACCGTCCCGTCGTCCGGGGCCTACGAGACGGCGTACGACATCTGGGACACGGGCCACAAGTACGAGATCATGCTCTGGGTCAACAAGACCGGCGCCGTCGGCCCGCTCGGCACCTCGCAGGGCACCGTGACCCTCGGCGGCTCCACCTGGACCGTCTACAAGGGCAACAACGGCTCCAACGACGTCTTCTCCTTCGTCCGCAGCTCCAACTCGAGCTCCGGCACGGTGAACGTCCTGCCGATCCTGAAGTGGATCAAGGACACCAAGGGCTGGTTCGGCGACGTGACCATCGGTGACCTCCAGTTCGGCTTCGAGATCACCTCCTCCTCCGGCGGACTGGACTTCACCGTCAACAGCGAGCGCATCAGCAGCAGCTGAGCGGTGGGCAGGGGGGCCGGTCCCGTGCGGGCCGGCCCCCAGCCGTCATTCGGCGATCGGCAGCTCGGCGCCGTCCCGCAGGAACAGCGGGATGCGGTCCAGCGGGGCGTCCACCGTCACCGCCGTACCGCCCTCGTACGTCTCACCCGTCCACGCGTCCGTCCAGCGCGCCCCCGCCGGGAGGTGGGTCGTCCGGGCCGTCGCGCCGGCCGTCAGCACCGGGGCGACCAGCAGGTCCCGGCCGAAGAGGTAGGCGTCGTCCACCGACCAGGCCGCCTGGTCGTCCGGGAACTCCAGGAACAGCGGGCGCAGCACCGGCAGCCCCTCCTCGTGGGCCTCCCGCATGACCTTGAGCACGTACGGCTTGAGGCGTTCGCGCAGGCGCAGGTACTTCTCCAGGATCGCGCCGGCCTCCTCGCCGTACGACCACACCTCGTTCGGACCGCCCGTCATCTCCGGGCCCAGCGGCATGCCCGGGTCGCGGAAGCCGTGCAGCCGCATCAGCGGGGACAGCGCGCCGAACTGGAACCAGCGGACCATCAGCTCGCGGTAGGCCGGGTCGTCCGGGTCGCCGCCGTGGAAGCCGCCGATGTCGGTGTTCCACCAGGGGATGCCGGACAGCGCGGTGTTGAGGCCGGCCGCGATCTGGCGGCGCAGGGTCGCGAAGTCGGTGCCGATGTCACCGGACCACAGGGCGGCGCCGTAGCGCTGACTGCCCGCCCACGCCGAGCGGTTGAGGGTGATGACCTCCTCGCCCTGTGCGCGCAGGCCTTCGTGGATGGTGCGGGCGTTCTAGCGCGGGTACAGGTTGCCGACCTCCGGACCCGTCCCCGCCCAGTACCGCAGATTCTCCGGGAAGCCCGGCAGGCAGAGGCGTGCCCCGGACGCGGCCGGAGCACGTGCAGGTACGTCAGGAGGCGGCCGGTGCCGGTCCCGAACTCGCCCGCAGCGTCAGCTCGGGCGCGAGCAGCACGACCTCGTCGCCGCCCCGCCCGTCCAGCTTGGCCACGAGGTGCTCGACCGCGTACCGGCCCATCTCCTGTGCCGGGATGGCGACCGAGGTCAGCCGCACCGAGGCCTGCACGGCGACCTGGTCCGGGCAGATCGCGACCACGGACACGTCCTCCGGCACCGCCCGGCCCTGCTGGCGCAGCAGGGCGAGCAGCGGCTCCACCGCCGACTCGTTCTGCACCACGAACCCGGTCGTCGCCGGCCGCTCGTCGAGGATCCGGGCCAGGGTCACGGCCATCGCGTCGTAGCCGCCGTCGCACGGGCGGTGCAGCACCCGTACGCCCGTCTCGCGGGCCCGGGAACGCAGCCCGTCGAGGGTGCGCTCGGCGAAACCGGTGTGCCGCTCGTAGACGGCCGGGGCCTCGCCGATGACAGCGACGTCACGGTGACCGAGCCCCGCCAGGTGCTCCACGCACATCGCGCCCGTCGCGGTCCAGTCCAGGTCGACGCAGGTCAGGCCTGCTGTGTCGGCGGGCAGCCCGATCAGGACGGACGGCTGGTCGGTGCTGCGCAGCAGCGGCAGCCGCTCGTCCTCCAGCTCGACGTCCATCAGGATCATCGCGTCGGCGAGACCGCTGCCGGTCACCCGGCGCACCGCGTCGGGCCCCTCCTCCCCGGTGAGCAGCAGGACGTCGTAGCCGTGGGTGCGGGCCGTGGTGGCCACCGCGATGGCGATCTCCATCATCACCGGCACGTACATGTCGGTGCGCAGCGGGATCATCAGCGCGATGATGTTCGACCGCTTGCCGGCCAGGGCGCGGGCGCCGGCGTTGGGGTGGTAGCCCAGTTCCCGGATGCTCTGCTCGACCCGCTGCCGGGTGGTCGCGGAGATGGACCGCTTGCCGCTGAGGACATAGCTCACCGTGCTCGCCGAGACTCCGGCGTGCTGGGCGACCTCGGCGAGGGTGACCATCCGTGCTCCAAGCTCTGTGAAGCGCTTCGACTACTGCGCGTTGCTGACGTGGCTGAATGAGGGTGAGATTGACACTAGCTTCAGCCGGGTCGGGGTGTCCATAGGTGTCGAAGCGCTTCGACGACTTTTCCGTGGTCGCTAGGTGGCCGAAATACCGGACGCGCCGCCGGGAAGCAGTACACACCCATGCGCCGGGGCTGCGGCAGGGCTTTCGGCCGGATGGACGCGCGAGGGGTGGTGAGGTCGGCCCGTTTCGGGTACCAACGATCCAGTAGCACTGGTCGGTAACGAACGGTCCGCAATCATCCCTCTTCGCGGCGAGGTGAGCCTCATGTCGGCCCCCACCACTTCACGCACCACCGTCACCGAGCGCGAGGCCCGTCAGGTGGCGGAGGCCGCCCGGCAGCAGGACTGGCACAAGCCCAGCTTCGCCAAGGAACTGTTCCTCGGGCGCTTCCGGCTCGACCTCATCCACCCCCACCCGCTCCCGGACCCCGAGAGCGTCCGGCGCGGCGAGGAGTTCCTCGCCAAGCTGCGCGCGTTCTGCGAGTCCACGATCGACACCGCCCGCATCGAGCGCGAGGCCCGCATCCCCGACGAGGTCGTCACGGGCCTGAAGGAACTCGGCGCCCTCGGCATGAAGATCGACCCCAAGTACGGCGGTCTCGGCCTCACCCAGCTCTACTACAACAAGGCCCTCGCCCTGGTCGGCTCCGCGAGCCCCGCCGTCGGCGCGCTGCTCTCCGCCCACCAGTCGATCGGCGTGCCCCAGCCGCTGAAGATGTTCGGCACCCAGGAGCAGAAGGACGCCTTCCTGCCCCGCTGCGCCCGCACCGACATCTCCGCCTTCCTGCTCACCGAGCCGGACGTCGGCTCCGACCCTGCCCGCCTCGCCACCACGGCCGTACCCGACGGGGACGACTACGTCCTCGACGGGGTGAAGCTGTGGACCACCAACGGGGTGGTCGCCGACCTGCTCGTGGTCATGGCGCGGGTGCCGAAGTCCGAGGGGCACAAGGGCGGCATCACCGCGTTCGTGGTGGAGGCGACCAGCGAGGGCATCACCGTCGAGAACCGCAACGCCTTCATGGGTCTGCGCGGCATCGAGAACGGCGTCACCCGCTTCCACCAGGTGCGGGTCCCGGCCGCGAACCGGATCGGCCCCGAGGGCGCGGGCCTGAAGATCGCGTTGACGACGTTGAACACCGGCCGGCTGTCGCTGCCGGCGATGTGCGCGGGTGCCGGGAAGTGGTGTCTGAAGATCGCCCGCGAGTGGTCGGCGGAGCGTGAGCAGTGGGGCAAGCCGGTGGCGCTGCACGAGGCCGTCGGCTCCAAGATCAGCTTCATCGCGGCCACCACCTTCGCCCTGGAGGCCGTCCTCGACCTCTCCTCCCAGATGGCCGACGAGGACCGCAACGACATCCGCATCGAGGCCGCCCTCGCCAAGCTCTACGGTTCCGAGATGGCCTGGAAGATGGCCGACGAACTGGTCCAGATCCGCGGCGGCCGCGGCTACGAGACCGCCGAGTCGCTCAGGGCCCGTGGCGAGCGGGCGGTCCCCGCCGAGCAGATGCTGCGCGACCTGCGCATCAACCGCATCTTCGAGGGCTCGACGGAGATCATGCACCTGCTCATCGCCCGCGAGGCCGTCGACGCCCACCTCTCGGTCGCCGGTGACCTCATCGACCCCGACAAGTCCCTGTCCGACAAGGC
This sequence comes from Streptomyces sp. NPDC001393, assembly GCF_053597455.1. Taxonomy (NCBI): domain Bacteria; kingdom Bacillati; phylum Actinomycetota; class Actinomycetes; order Kitasatosporales; family Streptomycetaceae; genus Streptomyces; species Streptomyces sp. NPDC001393. The sequence continues at coordinate 44,128 of NZ_JBSFIH010000012.1, read as the reverse complement.
GAAGGCGGGCGCGCACGCGGGCGTCTTCTACGCCAAGTGGCTGCCGAAGCTGGTCGCCGGACCGGGCCAACTGCCCCTGACATACGGCGAGTTCAAGCACGAAGTCGATCTGTCCGGGCATCTGCGCCATGTCGAGCGCACCGCCCGCAAGCTGGCCCGTTCCACCTTCTACGCCATGTCCCGCTGGCAGGGCCGGATGGAGACCAAGCAGGGCTTCCTGGGGCGGATCGTGGACATCGGCGCCGAGCTGTTCGCGATGAGCGCGGTCTGCGTCCGGGCCGAACTGCTGCGCAGCCGGGGCGAACACGGCCGCCAGGCCTACCAGCTGGCCGACGCCTTCTGCCGGCAGGCCCGCATCCGGATCGAGGAACTCTTCGACCGGCTGTGGACCAACACCGACGCCCTCGACCGCAAGGTGGTCAAGGGCGTGCTCGGCGGGGCCTACACCTGGCTGGAGGAGGGCATCCTCGACCCCTCCGGCGACGGGCCGTGGATCGCCGACGCGACCCCCGGACCCTCGGCGCGGGAGAGCGAGCGCCGCCCCTTCGGCGACTGAGCCGCCCTCCCGCGGGCCGACCGGGCGCCTGGGGTCAGTTGCCCCAGGTGCCCTGGTTCACGGCGCAGGTCCAGCCCGAGCCGTGCAGGGTGAACTTCAGCTGGTAGCTGTGGGTGTTGAGCAGGTGCGTGGGAATCCTCATGCCCAGGCTCGCCCTGCCCTTGAACGTCCCCGTGGAGACGGACACCGAGGTGGACGTGTTGTGGGTGATCCTGCCGCCGGTGGGCTTGGCCTTGCCGAAGCGGAGGTTCTTGACGTTCGAGACGCTGAACGTGACGTTCTTGAAGCTCGTGGCCGTCTTGCTCTTGAGGCCGAAGTACAGGCCCCCGTTGGTGACCCAGCCGTGCGCGTCGTAGTAGAAGCGGCTCGGGTACACGATGTCGAGCGGGCAGCCGGTGCTCTGCGGAGCCCGGGTGGCGGCGGCCGCGCCCCCGGCGAAAGCGAGCTGAGTGGCTGCCAGCACACCGGCGGTGGCCAGCGCGGCCGCGGTCGTACGCATGCGGTTCAAGGTGGTGTTCCTCCCCCTGTTGTTCCCCCAGTTGAGCGCGCCCTCCTCGAAGGGCGCCACGGGAAGGATGCCATCACCGGCGGGCCGGCGGCGCGCGATTTCAGAAATATGATCTTCATTACGCCCCCACGGTGCCCGCACAGCGCTCTCACAACGCCCTCACAACGGAAAACCGCTCCATCGGTGACGAACCCCTCCGAGGCACCCGCCCGGGGGACGCCGTGTCCGGGCCCCCACCGGTTGGGGCAACAATGGGGGGATGACCGACAGCCCTGCCCATCCGGCACCCCTCGCCGATCCGCACCTCGTCTACGACCCCCTCGCGGGCGACAGCCTCAAGGACGTGGTGATCCTCGGCTCCACCGGATCCGTCGGCACCCAGGCCATCGACCTCGTGCTGCGCCACCCCGACCGGTTCCGGGTCACCGCCCTGTCCGCCAACGGCGGCCGCATCGCCCTCCTCGCCGAGCAGGCGCGCCGGCTGCGGGTACGGACCGTCGCGGTCGCCCGCGAGGACGTCGTACCCGCCCTGCGCGAGGCGCTCGCCGCCGAGTACGGCCCCGGCGAGCCGCTGCCCGAGATCCTCGCCGGACCGGACGCGGCCACCCAGGTCGCCGCCTCCGACTGCCACACCGTGCTGAACGGCATCACCGGCTCCATCGGCCTCGCGCCCACCCTCGCCGCCCTGGAGGCGGGCCACACCCTGGCGCTCGCCAACAAGGAGTCCCTGATCGTCGGCGGCCCGCTGGTCAAAGCGCTCGCCAAGCCGGGCCAGATCATCCCGGTGGACTCCGAGCACGCGGCCCTCTTCCAGGCGCTGGCCGCCGGGACGAGGGCCGACGTACGCAAGCTGGTCGTCACGGCCTCCGGGGGTCCCTTCCGCGGCCGTACGAAGGCCGACCTGGCCCAGGTGACCGTCGAGGACGCCCTCGCCCACCCCACCTGGGCGATGGGCCCGGTCATCACGATCAACTCCGCGACCCTCGTCAACAAGGGCCTGGAGGTCATCGAGGCACACCTCCTCTACGACATTCCCTTCGACCGCATTGAGGTGGTCGTGCATCCCCAGTCGTATGTTCACTCGATGGTCGAGTTCACCGACGGATCCACGATCGCCCAGGCGACGCCCCCCGACATGCGCGGGCCCATCGCCATCGGTCTGGGCTGGCCCGAACGCGTCCCCGGCGCGGCGCCCGCCTTCGACTGGAGCAAGGCCTCCACCTGGGAGTTCTTCCCGCTGGACAACGAGGCCTTCCCCTCGGTGAACCTCGCCCGGCACGTGGGGCAGCTCGCGGGCACGGCCCCGGCGGTGTTCAATGCGGCCAACGAGGAGTGCGTCGAGGCCTTCCGCAACGGCGCACTGCCCTTCAACGGCATCATGGAGACCGTCACCCGGGTGGTCGAGGAACACGGCACCCCGGACCGGGGAACTTCACTCACCGTGTCGGACGTCCTCGAAGCGGAGACCTGGGCCCGCACCCGGGCCCGCCGGCTCACCGGCACGAAGGCGACCGCGGAGGCGCGTGCATGACGACCTTGATGTTCATCCTCGGCATAGTGGTCTTCGCGGTCGGCCTGCTCGTCTCGATCGCCTGGCACGAGCTGGGGCACCTGTCCACGGCCAAGCTCTTCGGCATCCGCGTGCCCCAGTACATGGTCGGCTTCGGCCCGACCGTCTGGTCGCGGAAGAAGGGCGATACCGAGTACGGCATCAAGGCGGTCCCGCTCGGCGGCTACATCCGCATGATCGGCATGTTCCCGCCCGACGACCAGGGCCGTGTCTCCGCCCGCTCCACCTCCCCGTGGCGCGGCATGATCGAGGACGCCCGCTCGGCGGCCTTCGAGGAGCTCCAGCCCGGCGACGAGACGCGCATGTTCTACACGCGCAAGCCCTGGAAGCGCGTCATCGTCATGTTCGCGGGCCCCTTCATGAACCTGATCCTCGCGATCGCCCTGTTCTTCACGGTCCTGATGGGCTTCGGCATCCAGCAGCAGACGACCACGGTCGCCTCGGTCTCGCCGTGCTCCATCGCCCAGAGCGAGCACCGCGACACCTGCAAGAAGTCCGACCCGGTCTCCCCGGCGCAGAAGGCCGGGCTGAAGGCGGGCGACCGGATCCTCTCCTTCGACGGCGTGCGGACCAGGGACTGGAACACCCTCTCGGACCTCATCCGGGACAGCGCGGGCAAGAACGTCGCGATCGTCGTCGACCGCAAGGGCCAGGACGTGACCCTGCACGCGACGATCACCACGAACATGGTCGCCAAGAAGGACGCCAGCGGTCAGTACGTCCAGGGCTTCGTCCCGGCGGGCTTCCTCGGCTTCAGCGCCGCCACCGGCGTCGTCCACCAGGACTTCGGCCAGTCCGTGACCTGGATGAACGACCGGGTCGGCGACGCCGTCGACTCCCTCGCCGCCCTGCCCGCCAAGATCCCGGCCCTGTGGGACGCCGCCTTCGGCAACGCCCCGCGCCAGCCGGACTCCCCGATCGGCATCGTCGGCGCGGCCCGCATCACCGGCGACATCGCCACGCTGAACATCCCCGCCTCCCAGCAGCTGGCGATGTTCGTGATGCTCCTCGCCGGCTTCAACCTCTCTCTGTTCCTGTTCAACATGCTCCCGCTGCTCCCGCTCGACGGCGGACACATCGCGGGCGCCCTGTGGGAGGCCCTGCGGCGCAACGTGGCGCGGGTGCTGCGCCGCCCGGACCCCGGTCCGTTCGACGTGGCGAAGCTGATGCCGGTGGCGTACGTGGTGGCCGGGATCTTCGTCTGCTTCACCATCCTGGTGCTCATCGCGGACGTGGTTAACCCGGTGAAAATCTCCTAGCCACACGCTGTTCGAGGCGGCCCGGAAGGATGTCCTGCGGGCCGCCTCCCATTGAGTGGGTTTGCCGGGTGGGATGTGCTCGCGCCAAGGCCGGTGGCGTAATCTCGAGGCCTGGAGCCCGCCGTTCACGGGACCGGACCTTGATCCACGACTTGGGGTTGCACAGCAGATGACTGCGATTTCTCTCGGCATGCCGTCCGTTCCGACCAAGCTCGCCGAGCGCCGGACGAGCCGGCAGATCCAGGTCGGAAGCGTGGCGGTCGGCGGAGACGCGCCCGTCTCGGTCCAGTCCATGACCACGACCCGTACGTCCGACGTCGGCGCCACCCTCCAGCAGATCGCCGAGCTGACCGCGTCCGGCTGCCAGATCGTGCGGGTGGCCTGCCCGACGCAGGACGACGCGGACGCCCTGGCGACCATCGCCCGCAAGTCCCAGATCCCGGTCATCGCGGACATCCACTTCCAGCCCAAGTACGTCTTCGCCGCCATCGAGGCCGGCTGCGCCGCGGTCCGCGTCAACCCCGGCAACATCAAGCAGTTCGACGACAAGGTCAAGGAGATCGCCAAGGCCGCCAAGGACCACGGCACCCCGATCCGCATCGGCGTCAACGCCGGCTCCCTGGACAAGCGCCTGCTCCAGAAGTACGGCAAGGCGACGCCGGAGGCGCTGGTGGAGAGCGCCCTGTGGGAGGCGTCCCTCTTCGAGGAGCACGACTTCCGGGACATCAAGATCTCCGTCAAGCACAACGACCCGGTCGTCATGATCGAGGCCTACCGCCAGCTCGCCGAGCAGTGCGAGTACCCCCTCCACCTCGGCGTGACGGAGGCGGGCCCGGCGTTCCAGGGCACGATCAAGTCGGCGGTGGCATTCGGAGCGCTGCTCTCGCAGGGCATCGGCGACACGATCCGCGTGTCCCTCTCGGCTCCGCCCGTCGAGGAGGTCAAGGTCGGCCTCCAGATCCTGCAGTCGCTCGGCCTGCGCCAGCGCGGCCTGGAGATCGTCTCCTGCCCGTCCTGCGGCCGCGCCCAGGTGGACGTCTACAAGCTCGCGGAAGAGGTCACGGCCGGTCTGACCGGTATGGAGGTCCCGCTGCGCGTGGCCGTCATGGGCTGCGTCGTGAACGGTCCGGGCGAGGCCCGCGAGGCCGACCTCGGCGTCGCCTCCGGCAACGGCAAGGGCCAGATCTTCGTCAAGGGCGAGGTCATCAAGACCGTCCCCGAGTCCAGGATCGTGGAGACCCTCATCGAGGAGGCCATGAAGCTGGCCGAGCAGATGGAGCAGGACGGCGTGGCCTCCGGCGAGCCGTCGGTGTCGGTGGCCGGCTGAGGTCCCCACCCACCCTGGGCCGGGTTTTCCGCGCCCCCGGGGGCCTCGGTCCCCAGGGGGCGCCGAGGCGCACGTCCGAGACAGCGCGGCTATAGTTCCGGGACCAGCAGAACCCCAGGGTGAGGCCCCGTACGTGTTGACCCAGACCACCTCCCGGGTGCTCGAACCGAGCGACCTCGACGCCGCGCTCGCCGTCCTCGGCCGCGAGCCGGTCGCGAACGCCTTCGTGACCTCCCGGGTCCAGGTCGCGGGCCTCGACCCCTGGCGCCTCGGCGGCGAGATGTGGGGCTGGTACGAGGACGGCATGCTCACGTCCCTGTGCTACGCGGGCGCCAACCTGGTCCCGGTCTGCGCCACCCCGCGCGCCGTCCGCGCCTTCGCGGACCGGGCGCGAAGAGCCGGCCGGCGCTGCTCCTCCATCGTCGGCCCCGCCGAACCCACCGCCGCGCTGTGGCGCCTGCTGGAACCCCACTGGGGCCCCGCCCGCGAGGTCCGCCCCCACCAGCCCCTGATGGTCACCGACCACATGCCCGTCTGCATCGCCCCGGACCCCTACGTCCGCCGCGTCCGCAAGGACGAGATGGAGACGATCATGCCGGCCTGCGTGGCGATGTTCACCGAGGAGGTCGGCGTATCGCCGCTGGCCGGCGACGGCGGCCTGCTCTACCAGGCCCGCGTCGCCGAACTCGTCGGCGCCGGCCGCTCCTTCGCCCGCCTCGACGAGCACGGCAAGGTCGTCTTCAAGGCGGAGATCGGCGCGGCGACCAGCCAGGCCTGCCAGATCCAGGGCGTCTGGGTGGCCCCCGAGTACCGGGGCAGGGGACTCGCGGCCCCCGGCATGGCGGCGGTGCTGCGCTACGCCCTCGCCGACGTGGCCCCGGTCGTCAGCCTGTACGTGAACGACTTCAACACGGCGGCGCGGCGGACGTACCTCAGGGTGGGCTTCCAGGAGGTGGGCGCTTTCATGAGCGTCCTGTTCTGAACCCGCTGTACGCTCCGGGCATGGACCTCGTGATCGGCTCCCTGGACCTCGCTGCCCGCGTCGACGAGGCCCTGGCCGTCCAGGCCGTAGCCTTCGGGCTGGGCCCCGACGAGGTCGCCGTGCGCCGGCAGATCGTCCAGCGGCACATGCAGTTCCCGGGCGCGCGAGCCCTCGGCGCGAGCGTCGGCGGACACCTCGTCGGCTTCGTCTACGGCATGCCCAACTCCCGCACCCACTGGTGGTCCACCGTCGTGGAGCCGTACCTCCGCGCGACCGGCAACGACTTCTGGCTGGACGACTCCTTCGTGATCACGGAGCTGCACGTCCACCCCCACCACCAGAACCGGGGCATCGGCCGCCGCCTGATCACCGCCATCACGGACTCCGCGACCGAACCCCGCTCGATCCTCTCGGCGATCGACACCGACAGCCCTGCCCGCGGCCTGTACTTCTCCCTCGGGTACGTCGACCTCGCCCGCCAGGTCCACTTCCCCAGCGCACCGAAGCCGTACGCGGTGATGGGCGCCCGCCTTCCGCTGCTCCGCAGGGGGAACCGGGGCGTATCCGATTTCCACCGGCACAGCCCGCCCGGCTAACCTCCTGTGCCATCACCCTTACCCGGCAGGAGTACGAGAACCATGGCCAACGCACCGGTCCAGCGCATGTCCCAGTTGATGGCGAAGACGCTGCGCGACGACCCGGCGGACGCCGAGGTCCTCAGCCACAAGCTCCTCGTCCGCGCCGGCTACGTCCGCCGCACCGCCGCCGGCATCTGGAGCTGGCTGCCCCTCGGCAAGAAGGTCCTCTCCAACGTCGAGCGGATCGTCCGCGAGGAGATGGACGCCATCGGCGCCCAGGAGGTCACCCTCCCCGCCCTGCTGCCCCGCGAGCCCTACGACGCGACCGGCCGCTGGGACGAGTACGGCCAGGAACTGTTCCGGCTGAAGGACCGCAAGGGCGGCGACTACCTCCTCGGCCCCACCCACGAGGAGATCTTCACCCTCCTGGTCAAGGACCAGTGCACGTCCTACAAGGACCTGCCGGTCATCCTGTACCAGATCCAGACCAAGTTCCGGGACGAGGCCCGCCCCCGCGCCGGCATCCTGCGCGGCCGCGAGTTCCTGATGAAGGACTCGTACTCCTTCGACCTGGCGGACGAGGGGCTGGCGCAGTCGTACGCCCTGCACCGCGCGGCCTACCAGCGCATCTTCGAGCGCCTCGGCCTCGACTACCGCATCTGCGCGGCCACCGCCGGTGCGATGGGCGGCTCGAAGTCCGAGGAGTTCCTGGCCCCGGCCGAGGCCGGCGAGGACACCTTCGCGGACTGCCCGAACTGTGACTTCGCCGCCAACACGGAGGCGATCACGTACGCGCTCCAGCCGGTGGACGGCTCGGCGGTCCCCGCCCTGGAGGAGATCCCCACCCCCGACACCCCGACCATCGAGACCCTGGCCGCCTCCCTCGGCGTCCCCGCCTCCGCCACGCTGAAGAACCTGCTGGTGAAGGTGGACGGCGAGATCGTCGCCGTCGGTGTCCCCGGCGACCGCGAGGTCGACCTGGGCAAGGTCGAGGCGCACTTCGCCCCGGCGGTCGTGGAGATGGTCACCGAGGCGGACTTCGCCGGCCGCCCCGACCTGGTCCGCGGCTACGTCGGCCCGCAGGGCCTGGGCGAGAAGGTGAAGTACATCGCCGACCCGCGCGTGGCCCCCGGAACCTCCTGGATCACCGGCGCCAACAAGGACCAGACCCACGCCAGGAACGTCGTCGCCGGCCGTGACTTCGAGGCCGACGCGTACGTGGACGTCGTGGTCGTCCAGGAGGGCGACCCCTGCCCGAAGTGCGGCACCGGCCTGAAGCTGGACCGCGCCATCGAGATCGGCCACATCTTCCAGCTGGGCCGCAAGTACACCGACGCCCTCAAGCTCGACGTCCTCGGCCAGAACGGCAAGCCGGTCCGCGTCACCATGGGCTCGTACGGCATCGGCGTCTCCCGCGCGGTCGCGGCCATCGCGGAGCAGAGCGCCGACGACAAGGGCCTGGTGTGGCCCAAGGAGGTCGCCCCGGCCGACGTGCACGTGGTCGCCGCCGGCAAGGCCCTGCAGACCGAGCTGGCCCTCGACGTCGCCGAGAAGCTGGCCGCCGCGGGCGTGCGGGTCCTGGTCGACGACCGGGCCGGCGTCTCCCCGGGCGTGAAGTTCACCGACGCCGAGCTGATCGGCGTCCCGCAGATCCTGGTCGCCGGCCGCCGCTCCGGCGAGGGCGTCGTGGAACTGAAGGACCGCAGGACCGGCGAGCGCGAGGAACTCTCCGTCGAGGACGCCCTCGCCCGCCTGACGGCGGTCTGACCCCCACCCGACCTCCACCCCCCGGACCGGCCCGTTCACCTGCACGAGCGGGCCGGCCCGGCATGGGCGGCACCCTCAGCCGAGCCAGCTCGCGAACTCCAGCAGGAGCTCCGCGTCCTTCTCACGGCCGACGCGTCCGGCCCGTACGCCGGACTCCACCGCCCGGAACAGCGTCCACCCCCGCAACCGCTCCTGGTCCACCTCCAGCGACTCGGCGAGCCGCTTGATGCGCCGCCGGGTCGTCGCGGCGCCCGCCGGTGCCGCGATCAGGTCCTCCACGCGGTCCCGCACCAGCCGGGCCAGATCGAACGCGCACTCACCGACCACCGGGTCCGGACCCACCGCGAGCCACGGCATCCGCTCCCCGGCCAGCACCTTGCTCTGCCGGAACGTACCGTGCAGCAACCGGTGTTCGGGCGGCGCCGACAGCAGCTCCTCGCGGGCCGCGAGTGCCGCGTCGACCAGCGGGGCCACCTCGGGGTCGGTCTCGGCGCCCGCCCGCATCGCCGCCGCCTGGCGCCCCGTGCGCTCGGCGACGGTCTCGAAGACATGACCGGCCGGCGGGTCGACCCACAGCCGCCGCAGCGTGCCCGCGGCCTCCAGCAGCGCCTTGGCCTCCGGCAGCGACCGCACGGACACATCCGGGTGCAGCCGCTCCAGCAGCAGCACACCGTCCTCCGCGCCGGCCTCCAGCAGTTGTACGGCGCCCAGCCCGCCCCAGTGCGCCAGCGCCGCCCGCTCGCTCTCCGGACGGGCCCGCGGCGGGGCCAGCTTCAGCACGGCCGGGGTGCCGTCGGCCCGCCGCACCAGCACCACCAGGCTGCTGCGGCCGCCCGGCACCTGAACCCGCTCCACGGTCAACTCGCGCCTGGCAACGGCCCGTTCGGCGGCCGCGGGCAACTGCGCGAGCCAGTCGTCCCCGGCCGGTGCCGTCTCACCGAGCGCCCGTACCAGGCGCGGCGGCGGTTCGAAAGCCATGCGCGAGTCGTTCCTTTCCAGTCCGGGTCCAGTCGTACGGCCGCCTACGGGGTCACGCGGTCACGGGGACACCGAGGCAGTGGCCGACGGTGCCGTACCGGCCGCACCGGTCCCCGCACCAACGGACCGCTCGGCGAGCCCAGGGAAGGCTACGCTCTGTCCGCTCCAGCGCACCGCGCGCACCGCGGCCTCCCGCAGCGCGGCGGCGGCCGCGCCGCGCCGCGCGCCCGTCGAGGCCCGCACCAGATCCGCGTAGACACCCGCCACCCGCTCCTCCAGCCGGGCGGCGAGCCGCACGGCGGCGGGGGAGTCCGGCACCGGGAACGGCAGCGCGTACCCGGCGTTCGCGGCGACCGGCTGCCCGCCCAGGTCGCGGACCTCGCGGATCAGCGCGTCCCGGCGCGCCCGGTGCGCGTCGTACGCCGCCCGCGCCTCGGTCCGGCGCGCCGCGCTGATCTTGCCGCCGACGACGCCGTACCCGTACACCGCCGCGTGCTCCGCCGCCAGTGCCGCCTGCAGCGCCGCCAGTTCGCCCGACATCGCCTCGTCGCTCACTTCGCCCCCTCCGTCAGCAGGTACGCGTGCACGGCCCCGGCCGCCGCCACCGACGCCAGCAGCCGCGCCAGCTCGCCCGGCACCGCCGGCAGGGCCCTGGCACGCCGGTCGGCGAGGCCGCGCTCGGCGGCGGCCAGGCCGGCGAGGGCGTCCTTCTCGGTGGCCGGCACGGCCGGACCGGCGGACGGGGAGGCCGAGGACCTCGCGGGCGTGGGCGTCGTACCGTCCGCGAAGGCCGCGGCGTGGGCCGCGACCTGGGCGCGCAGCGGGCCCAGCCGCTCCGCCAGGCCGGGGTGGACGGCGAGCACGGCGTCGTACCGGGCGAGCAGCTCCCGGCTGTCCAGCGCCGCACGCGCGCGTGCCCGCTCCGTCGCCGAGGAGCCGCCACCGGAGTCCGGACCGGCCGTGCAGCCCACCAGCAGAGCGGCACCGGCGGCCGAGGCGAGCAGGGATCTTCTACGCGGCCCCGAAGGGCGCAGGGGTGGGGGGTACGGCACGCTGACGTCCTCGGGGAGCTCGTACGAACACACGGGCGGGCTTTCGGACCGCCCCGCCGTGATCACGGTACCCGCGCATCCCCTCGCCTCATGTCACCGGCTCAGCGCACCCGCCCGCCCTCGCATGCGAACCGCCCCCCGCCGGAGGCGATACCCTTTGACCAGACACGCGACCCATCCCACAACAGCACACGCGGCCGAGGAGTCACCCGGATGAGCACCACCCAGAGCGAGAGGCTGCGAGAGCTGCTGGAACCGCTCGTCACCTCCCAGGGGCTGGATCTCGAAGAGATCGCCGTGGACTCCGTCGGACGCAAGCGGGTGCTGCGCGTGGTCGTCGACTCCGACACCGGAGCGGATCTGGACGCCATCGCCGATGTGAGCCGTGCGCTCTCGGCGAAGCTCGACGAGACCAACGCGATGGGCGACGCGGCGTACGACCTGGAGGTCGGAACCCCCGGCGCGGAGCGCCTCCTCACCGAGCACCGGCACTTCGTGCGCGCCACCGACCGGCTCGTGAAGTTCCAGCTGACCGAGGGCGGCGAGCTGGTCGCCAGGATCCTGAACGTCGACGACGAGGGCCTCGAGCTCGAGGTACCCGGGGTGAAGGGGCGTAAGGCCACCACCCGTCGGCTCGGCTTCCCCCAGATCGCCAAGGCGCGCGTGCAGGTCGAGTTCAGCCGCAAGGAAGACAAGGCCGACAAGGCCAAGAAGGACATGAAGGAAGAGGAGGAGGCGTAGCCGTGGACATCGACATGAGCGCCCTGCGGGGCTTGGTCAGGGAGAAGGAGATCTCCTTCGACCTGCTGGTCGAGGCGATCGAGTCGGCCCTCCTCATCGCCTACCACCGCACCGAGGGAAGCCGCCGACACGCGCGCGTGGAGCTCAACCGGGAGACCGGGCATGTGACCGTGTGGGCGAAGGAGGACCCCGAGGACCTCGAAGAGGGGCAGGAGCCGCGCGAGTTCGACGACACCCCGTCGGGCTTCGGCCGGATCGCCGCCACCACCGCCAAGCAGGTCATCCTGCAGCGGCTGCGGGACGCCGAGGACGACGCGACGCTCGGCGAGTACGCCGGCCGCGAGGGCGACATCGTCACCGGTGTGGTCCAGCAGGGCCGCGACCCGAAGAACGTGCTGGTCGACATCGGCAAGCTGGAGGCGATCCTGCCGGTGCAGGAGCAGGTGCCGGGCGAGACCTACCCGCACGGCATGCGCCTTCGCTCGTACGTCGTCCGGGTGGCCAAGGGCGTGCGCGGACCGTCGGTCACCCTCTCCCGTACGCACCCCAACCTGGTGAAGAAGCTCTTCGCCCTGGAGGTGCCGGAGATCGCCGACGGCTCGGTGGAGATCGCCGCGATCGCCCGTGAGGCCGGTCACAGGACCAAGATCGCCGTACGGTCCACCCGTTCGGGCCTGAACGCCAAGGGTGCCTGCATCGGCCCCATGGGCGGCCGGGTGCGCAATGTGATGGGCGAGCTGAACGGCGAGAAGATCGACATCGTCGACTGGTCGGACGACCCGGCGGAGATGGTGGCGAACGCCCTGTCACCCGCTCGGGTGAGCAAGGTGGAGGTCGTCGACCTCGCCTCCCGTTCCGCCCGGGTCACCGTGCCGGACTACCAGCTGTCGCTCGCGATCGGCAAGGAGGGGCAGAACGCCCGCCTCGCCGCCCGGCTCACCGGCTGGCGGATCGACATCCGGCCCGACACCGAGCAGGCCGGGGACTAGGCAGGCAAGACCAGGCAGGGAAGACCAGGCAGGGAATAAACCAAGCCGCAGGTCGCTTGGATCACGACAACAGCCGTTCGATCTTTGCCCCGAAGGGGTGAGGTCGGTGCGGGGAGGTAGACTTAACCGTGTCTGGCCGGACGCACGCCGGAGCATGCCCTGAACGCACCTGTGTGGGGTGCCGGGAGCGGGCGGCCAAGAACGATCTACTGCGGATCGTGAAGATCGAGGACGCATGCGCCCCCGATCCTCGCGGTACGCTGCCCGGCCGGGGTGCCTATGTACACCCCGCCCTGGTCTGTCTCGACCAGGCGGTACGTCGCCGGGCGTTCCCGCGGGCACTGCGCGCCCCGGGGCCGCTCGACACAAAGGCGTTGCGCCATTACGTCGAGCAGACAACAGTTGCCGAGCAGGCAACACCGTAAGACGTGCCGTACGGAACCCCGTGCGGCCTGGTACCTCGCGAGTCGAAAGCAGGTCGAGATTGCGATGAGCACTCGATGAGTACGCGATGAGTACGCCCATGAACTAGCGACGGTCCGGCCTCACCCGGACCTCAAAGGAGCGAAGTGGCTAAGGTCCGGGTTTACGAACTCGCCAAGGAGTTCGGCGTTGAGAGCAAGGTCGTCATGGCCAAGCTCCAGGAGCTCGGTGAATTCGTCCGTTCGGCGTCTTCGACCATCGAAGCGCCCGTAGTACGCAAGCTGACCGACGCCTTCCAGGGCGGTGGCAACGGCAAGTCCGCCGGTAAGCCCGCCCCGCGCAAGGCTGCCCCCAGGCCCGCCGCGCCCTCTCCGGCGCAGGCGGCTCGTCCTGCTGCCCCGAAGCCGGCAGCCCCCAAGCCCCCGACGGCGCCCGCTGCCCAGCAGCCGGCCGCCCCGTCGGCTCCCGCCGCGCCCGCGCCGGCCCCGGGCCCGCGTCCGGTGCCGGGTCCGAAGCCCGCGCCGCGTCCGGCTCCGGCCGCCCCGGAGTTCACCGCTCCGCCGGCCGCCCAGGCCCCGCAGGCTCCGGCCGCCCAGGGTCCGCGTCCCGGCGCCCGTCCGGGTGCCCCGAAGCCCGGCGGCGGACGTCCGGGTGGTCCCGGCCAGGGTCAGGCCCGTCCGGGCCAGGGTGCCCCGCGTGCCGGTGGCCAGGCCCCGCGTCCGGGTGCCCGTCCGGCCGGTCCGCGTCCGGGCAACAATCCCTTCACCTCCGGTGGCTCCACCGGCATGGCCCGTCCGCAGGCCCCGCGCCCGCAGGGCGGCGCGCGTCCCGGCCCCGGTGGTCCCGGCGGCGCCCCCCGTCCGCAGGCGCCCGGCGCCCAGGGCGGCGGTCCGCGTCCGCAGGCTCCCGGCGGTCCCCGTCCGAGCCCGGCCGGCATGCCCCGGCCGCAGGGCGGTCCGCGTCCCGGCCCGGCCGGTCCGCGTCCGAACCCCGGCATGATGCCGCAGCGTCCCGCTGCCGGCCCGCGTCCGGGCGGCGGTGGCCCCGGCGGCCGCGGTCCCGGTGCCGGCGGTCGTCCCGGTGGCGGCGGCGGTCGTCCGGGCGGCGGCTTCGCCGGTCGTCCCGGTGGCGGCGGCTTCGCCGGTCGTCCCGGTGGCGGTGGCGGCGGCGGTGGCGGCTTCGCCGGTCGTCCGGGTGGTCCCGGCGGTGGCGGCGGTGGCCGTCCCGGCTTCGGCGGCCGTCCCGGCGGACCCGGTGGCCGCGGTGGCACGCAGGGCGCCTTCGGCCGTCCCGGCGGTCCCGCGCGTCGTGGCCGCAAGTCGAAGCGGCAGAGGCGCCAGGAGTACGAGGCCATGCAGGCCCCGAGCGTCGGCGGCGTGATGCTGCCGCGCGGCAACGGCGAGACCATTCGTCTCTCCCGCGGCGCGTCGCTCACCGACTTCGCGGAGAAGATCAACGCCAACCCGGCGTCGCTCGTCGCGGTCATGATGAACCTCGGCGAGATGGTCACCGCGACGCAGTCCGTCTCCGACGAGACGCTGCAGCTCCTCGCCGACGAGATGAACTACGCGGTTCAGATCGTCAGCCCGGAGGAGGAGGACCGCGAGCTGCTCGAGTCCTTCGACATCGAGTTCGGCGAGGACGAGGGCTCCGACGAGGACCTGGTCGTCCGTCCGCCGGTGGTGACCGTCATGGGTCACGTCGACCACGGTAAGACCCGGCTGCTCGACGCGATCCGCAAGACGAACGTCATCGCGGGCGAGGCCGGTGGCATCACCCAGCACATCGGTGCCTACCAGGTCGCGACCGAGGTCAACGACGAAGAGCGCAAGATCACCTTCATCGACACCCCGGGTCACGAGGCGTTCACCGCCATGCGTGCCCGCGGTGCGAAGTCGACCGACATCGCGATCCTGGTCGTCGCGGCCAACGACGGCGTCATGCCGCAGACGGTCGAGGCGCTCAACCACGCCAAGGCGGCCGACGTGCCGATCGTCGTCGCGGTCAACAAGATCGACGTCGAGGGTGCCGACCCGACCAAGGTGCGCGGTCAGCTGACCGAGTACGGCCTGGTGGCCGAGGAGTACGGCGGCGACACCATGTTCGTCGACATCTCCGCCAAGCAGGGTCTGCACATCGACTCGCTGCTGGAGGCCGTGATCCTCACGGCCGACGCCTCGCTCGACCTGCGGGCCAACCCGGCCCAGGACGCGCAGGGCATCTCGATCGAGTCCCGTCTCGACCGCGGCCGTGGTGCCGTGGCGACGGTCCTCGTCCAGCGAGGCACGCTGCGGGTCGGCGACACGATGGTGGTGGGCGACGCCTACGGCCGCGTCCGCGCCATGCTCGACGACAACGGCAACAACGTCGCCGAGGCCGGCCCGTCGACGCCGGTCCAGGTCCTGGGCCTGACCAACGTCCCGGGTGCGGGCGACAACTTCCTGGTGGTCGACGAGGACCGTACGGCCCGTCAGATCGCCGAGAAGCGCGCCGCCCGTGAGCGCAACGCGGCCTTCGCCAAGCGCACGCGCCGCGTGTCCCTGGAGGACCTGGACAAGGTGCTCAAGGCCGGCGAGGTCCAGCAGCTGAACCTGATCATCAAGGGTGACGCTTCTGGTTCCGTCGAGGCCCTGGAGTCCTCCCTGCTCCAGCTGGACGTCGGCGAAGAGGTCGACATCCGCGTCCTGCACCGCGGCGTCGGTGCGGTCACGGAGTCCGACATCGACCTGGCGATGGGCTCCGACGCCATCGTGATCGGCTTCAACGTCCGCGCGGCAGGCCGCGCGGCGCAGATGGCCGAGCGCGAGGGTGTGGACGTCCGGTACTACTCGGTCATCTACCAGGCGATCGAGGAGATCGAGGCGGCCCTCAAGGGCATGCTCAAGCCGGAGTTCGAAGAGGTCGAGCTGGGTACGGCGGAGATTCGCGAGGTCTTCAAGTCGTCCAAGCTGGGCAACATCGCCGGTGTGCTCATCCGGTCCGGCGAGGTGCGCCGCAACACCAAGGCCCGCCTCATCCGCGACGGCAAGGTGGTCGCGGAGAACCTCACCATCGAGGGCCTGCGTCGCTTCAAGGACGACGTCACCGAGATCCGCGAAGGCTACGAGGGCGGTATCAACCTCGGCAACTTCAACGACATCAAGGTCGACGACGTCATCGCGACGTACGAGATGCGGGAGAAGCCGCGGGCGTAAGGGCCGGCGGTACCTGAAGCTGGCCGGCGGGACCTCGGTCCCGCCGGCCAGCTGGCCGTTGCGGAGGCCGTTGCGGGGGCCACGGAAACCCCGTCGAGCCACCGCGCAGGTTCGCGTAATCTTTTGGTGTCCCCGGCCCACACGGGCCCGGGGCCATCGATCCCGTACCGGCGGGTAGACCCGGCACACAACATGTACGTGGGGACTCTGTCCTTCGACCTCCTCCTCGGCGACGTCCACTCGCTGAAGGAGAAGCGCTCCGTCGTCCGCCCGATCGTCGCCGAACTCCAGCGGAAGTACGCGGTGAGCGCGGCCGAGGTGGACCACATGAACCTCCACCGGCGAGCGGTCATCGGCCTCGCCATGGTCTCCGGCGACGCGGCGCACCTCACCGACGTACTGGACCGGTGCGAACGGCTGGTCGCCGCCCGCCCCGAGGTGGAGCTGCTGTCCGTACGACGGCGCTTCCACGGCGAAGACGACTGACGACCAGACCCAACACCAACGCAAGCAGAAGAATGAACGGGAGACGGACCAGTGGCCGACAACGCGCGGGCGAAAAGGCTGGCGGACCTCATCCGGGAGGTGGTGGCCCAGAAGCTGCAGCGCGGGATCAAGGACCCGCGGCTCGGCTCGCACGTCACCATCACGGACACCCGGGTGACGGGCGACCTGCGGGAGGCGACCGTCTTCTACACGGTCTACGGAGACGACGAGGAGCGGAAGGCCGCCGCGGCGGGCCTGGAGAGCGCCAAGGGCATCCTGCGCTCCGAGGTCGGCCGCGCCGCCGGGGTGAAGTTCACGCCGACCCTGTCCTTCGTCGCGGACGCCCTCCCGGACACCGCCCGGACCATCGAGGACCTCCTCGACAAGGCGCGGCAGTCCGACGCGAAGGTACGCGAGGCCTCCGCGGGCGCCGCTTACGCGGGCGGCGCGGACCCGTACCGCAAGCCGGCCGAGGACGACACGGCCGAGACGGACGGCGACGCCGCGGAATGACCCAGAAGCACACCACGCCCGACGGCCTCGTCATCGTCGACAAGCCGTCGGGCTTCACTTCGCACGACGTGGTCGCCAAGATGCGCGGCATCGCCCGGACCCGCCGGGTCGGCCACGCGGGCACCCTCGACCCGATGGCGACCGGCGTGCTGGTCCTCGGCGTCGAACGTGCCACCAAGCTCCTCGGGCACCTCGCCCTGACCGAGAAGGAGTACCTGGGCACCATCCGCCTGGGCCAGAACACGATCACCGACGACGCCGAGGGCGAGATCACCTCGTCCGCCTACGCCTCCAAGGTGACCCGGGACGCCATCGACGCCGGCATCGCCAAGCTGACCGGCGACATCATGCAGGTGCCGTCCAAGGTCAGCGCCATCAAGATCGACGGCGTACGGTCGTACAAGCGGGCCCGCGAGGGCGAGGACTTCGAGATCCCCGCCCGTCCGGTGACGGTCTCCTCCTTCACGGTGTACGACGTCCGGGACGCCGTGGCCGACGACGGCACGCAGGTCCTCGACCTGATCGTCTCGGTCGTCTGCTCCTCCGGCACCTACATCCGCGCCCTCGCCCGTGATCTGGGTGCCGACCTCGGCGTCGGCGGCCACCTCACCGCGCTGCGCCGGACGCGCGTCGGGCCGTACAAGATCGATACGGCGCGGACGCTGGACCAGCTCCAGCAGGAGCTGACCGTGATGCCGATCGCGGACGCCGCCGCGGCCGCGTTCCGCCGCTGGCAGGTGGACGACCGGCGCGCCCGGCTGCTGCTCAACGGCGTCCGGCTGGAGATGCCCGACGAGTACGCGGGCGCCGGTCCCGTCGCCGTCTTCGACCCCGAGGGCCGCTTCCTCGCGCTGGTCGAACACCACAAGGGCAAGGCCAAGAGCCTGGCCGTCTTCGGCTGAGCCGTCTTCGGCTGCACCGACGGCGCAGGGTCTGCCCGTGGAGCGGCGGCCGGCCACGGGGCGTGCCCCTGCCGCCGCTCCACGGTCCCCCCTCGGTTCCCCCATCCCTAGGGTTATCCAGCGGCAGCCGGCTATTCACCCGACCGGGCAGGCGCTCGGAGTGAACCAGGGGAGCGGAAGGGGGCGCGTTCGCCACACGCTCTGTCCCGCCGATCACCCCACGCCTACCGTCGACAACAGTGCGACGCAAGACGGGCGTGTGAGCTCGGCGGGGAGGTACGGCCATGGCGGGACGGGGCCCGCGCACCGACAGGGGCGCCGACGCCACCAGCTACACCACAGGTACCACTGACATCGGCAGCATGGGCGGCACCGGCGGCACCACGGGCTTCTCACACCGCGCCGAGGGCCTGCCGGACCCCACCGCCGCGCCGGGCGCACAGGACGACGGGCCCCGCCCCGACCCCGCCCTCGTCCAGATCCGCGACCTCGCAGGACGGCCCCGAGGCGTCGGCTTCCTCGCCGATCACCAGGGCACCCTGCTCACCAGCCACGAGGCGGTCGACGGCCTGCCCCGGCTCGTGCTGCAGGTCGCCGGCGGCGACCGCACCTGTGTGGTCGCCGCGGACGCCGTCACCCCGCTGCCCGAGCGCGACCTGGCCCTGGTCCGCACCGAGGGCCTGGGCCTCGACCCGCTGCCGCTGACCGTGCGGGAGCGGATCGACGCCGGAACCTATGTACGGATCCCCGCGGGCTGCTGGCGTCAGGCGCGGGTGCTGGCCGCCACCGAGGCGACGTACACCGCCACCGACCGCTTCCACCTCCTCCAGGAGGCGCTGGAGCTGGCCATCGGCACCGCCGGCCAGGACGCGCTGCGGCTGGGCGGCGGTGCGGCCGGGGGACCGGTGCTCGACACGGAAACCGGCGCGGTGATCGGCGTCCTCGGCACCGCCCTGCGCTCCGCGCAGCGCGACACGGGCTTCGCGGTGCCGCTGCGGCCCGCCGACGGCCCCCTCGGCGAGCTGCTCGCCCGCAACGCGGCCACCGTGCCCGCCTACGGCGCCGACCTCAACCTCGCCGGCATCCTGCAGCTGACCGCCACCTCGGTCGGCCAGGACGGCCCGCAGGGCCTGCTCGCGGGGGCCGTGGAACCGGTCGAACGCCACGGCGTCGCACGGGAGTTGGCCGCCTTCACGGACGGCGAGCGGGCCGTGCTCGGGCTCGTCGGCGCCCCGGGCAGCGGCCGTACGACGGCACTCGCGGCCCTCGCCGCCCGCCGGGCCCGCGGCGAGTGGCCTGCCCCGACGCTGTGGCTGCGCGGCGCCGACCTGGAGGACGGCGACGACTCGGTGGCCGACGCGGCCCGCCGCACCCTGGAACGGGCCGCCAGGATCGTCGCCGCCGCCCGTGCCGTCCGCCCCGAATCCCTGGGCGACCTCACTCCCGAACACCTGGCCCACCTCGCCGCCCGGGCCGGCCGCCCGCTCCTGCTCGTCCTGGACGGCCCCGAGGAGATGCCACCCGTCCTCGCCCCCCGCCTCCCCGACTGGACCGGGGGAACGGCCACCTGGCTGCGCCGGACCGGGGCACGCCTGGTGGTGGCCTGCCGGGAGGAGTACTGGGAGCGGGCAGGAGCGGAATTCCCTGCCGAGCTGCTGCACACACCGACGCCCTCCGCGGCCGCCACCCCGCCGACTTTGGCGGCGTCAGCCCGTTGTGCTGCGTCCGGGGTTCGGGCCGGGGCAGCTGTGTCTGAGGCGGGGCCTGGCTCGGCGGTGTCCGGTGGTGGCGGGGTTTGTATGGCCGCGGCCGGTGTGGGGAGCCCGGTCGGTTGTGGGGCTTCGGTGGCCTCAGCCCGTTCTGTTGCTTCCGGGGCTTGGGCAGCCGGGGCCGGCGTGTGTGAGGCGGGGCCTGGCTCGGCGGTGTCCGGTGGTGGCGCTGCCCGTACGGAACCGGCGGGTCCGGCGACCTCGGCCTGCTGTGCGGCCTCCGCCGCTTCAGCCGGATCCGCCGCTCCAGGCGCTCCCACGGCTTCCGTGGCTGCGGGCGCCTCTTCCGGTCCCGTGGCTTCCGGCGCTTCCTTCGGTGCCGCGGCCCCAGACGCCCCTTCCCGTCCCGTGGCTCCCGCCGCCTCCGTCGGTGCAGCGCTTGCGGCCGCCCGCACCGGTTCCATGGCTGCGGCCGCCCCTACGGGTCCCATGACTCCGGCCGGCCCTGCACGGCCGGGGACCTCCGTGGCTCCGGCCACCCAGGCGGGCACCCCGACCCCCACGGACACGGACATGCAGACGGCCCACGCAGTCCTGATCAACCCCGCAGACGCCGCCGAGCCCGGCACCGCCCCCAGCAGGCCCACGGCCCCCCTCCCACCCTGCCTGCACCTGCCCGATCTGACCGCGGAAGAGGCCCGTCTGGCCCGCGTCCGCCACGCGATCCCCGACGGCGCCCTGACCGAGCGCGACGCCCGGCATCCGCTCACCCTCCGGCTGCTGTCCGAAGTCCGGGCCGCCACCCCGGACGCACACATCGCGGGGCCGGTCGACCGGCACGAGGTGTTCGCCGCCCACCTGGACCTGATGTGCCTGCGCATCGCGGTACGGCTCGCCGCGGACAGCGGCCTGCACGGCACCGCCGTACGCCGGCTCGCCGCTCGCGTGGCCGGGCAGGTGCACGAGGCCGCCCGGCGGAGCCTCGGGCCCGGGCAGGGCGAGCTGGACCGGGCGTCGTTCGAGGCGGTGTTCCCCTGGGGGCCCGCCCCGGCCCGGCTCGGCGGCGGCACCGGCTGGGCGTCCGCCGTACTGGCCGAGGGCCTGCTCGTCCCGGCCGGCCGGGGCTACCGCTTCGCGCACGAGGAGCTGGCCGACTGGATCCAGGGCATGCACCTCGACCTCGACGAGGCCCTGCGCGCCCTGGTCCACCGCCCCCGGGCCGACCGCGAAACCGCCCCCGTGCCGGTGCCGCACCATCGTGTCGGCCCCGTCGTCCAGGCCCTGCTGCTCCTCGCCCGGCAGCAGGGCGACCGCCAACTGGCCGCCCGGCTACGGGATTTGACGGACGCCCTGGACCGCGACCCCGGCTCCTGGTGGGCCGCCCGGCTGCTCGCCCGCACCCTGCTGGAGGTCCCGGACGCGACGCCGTACACCGAGGTGCTGCGGCGGCTCGCCGACCGGATCGTGGCCTGGCGCCACGCGCAGCGGCCCGTGCCGGCCGAGTTCGGCCCGGGCTTCTGGACCGAACTGCCGGTCGGTGACACCGAGCGGCTCGATCTGCTGCGCCGGCTCGTGCCGGCCGACCGGACGCCCCCGGAGGCCGGCGAGCGTTACCTGGACGCCGTCGCCCGGCTGCTCGCGGCCGCGCCCGCCGCCGTACAGCCGCGGCTGACGTGCTGGTTCGACGACGAACGGCCGCTGCCCGCGACCCCGCACGCCACCGTCGCGACGGCCGCGCAGGCGCTGCTGCACACCCACCGGCACGGCGCGCTCGACGACCTCACCGACACCCTGGTGGCGAGCCCGCACCGGCGCGCCGACGAACTGCTCGCGACCCTCGCCGAGGACGAGCCGTCGGCCCTGTGCCGGGCGGTCGACCGCTGGGCGCACGACGAGCGCCCCGCCCGCCGGGCCGCGGCCGTGGCCCACGGCCTGCGCACGGCCCCGCACGTCCGCTCGGCGGCCGACCGCGAGCTGCTGCGCTACGCCGCCCTCACCCTGCTGGCCCGCCCCGCCGACCGCGCCCTGCACGGCGGCGCCCTCGCCCTGCTGGTCCGCGACCCGCAGAGCCGCGACCGGCACCTGCACGCCGCCCTGCGGCACTTCGCGGACGGCGACCCGCAGTTCCCGCCGAGCGCCCTCGCCCCCGCCCTGACCACCCACCCCGAACCGGTCCTGGAAGCCTTCCGCGCCCGCCTGTGCGGCCCGCACCCGGAGGAGGCGCTGCTCCGCACCCTCGCCGACGTCCCCACCCCGGCCCTGGCCCGCCGCGTTGCGCCCCTGCTCCAGGAGGCGGCACGGCTGCGCCCGCAGACCGCCGGCCACCTCGCCGCCCAGATCGACCGCCGCCTCGCCCAGGGCCCCACTGCCCGCCCCGTCCTGCTGCCCCTGGTCACCGGCCTGCTCGACGGCGCCCCCGAGCAGCTCCGCGCCGCCCTTGCCCCCGTCCTCGCCGCCGGCGGCACCCCCACCTCCCGCCCGCTGCGCAGGGAGCTGCTGGAGCTTCTGCTCGCCCGGGAACAGGCCCCCGCCGTGCTGGCCGCCGTGCTGCACGCGGTGGCCGAGCACGGCGCCGGGGACGTCCGGGAGGAGGAGGTCCGCGGGCTCGTCCACCGCACCGGCCTGCTCCTCGTCCGCACCCCCGAGGGCGCCACCTGCTTCGACCGCGGCCTGGTCGACCTGGGCCGGCACGTGCCGGGCTTCGCCGCGCGGATGGCCGGCTGGCTGGCCGCCGCCCCGGACGAATGGGCCGCCGTCGTGGGCCCCAGCACCCGCCGCACGCTGGAAAACCTGGCGGGTGTCCGCGTCCCGGCCTGACCGGCAGGGGGGACGGCTTGACCGGCAGTGGGGGTACGGCCTGACCGGCAGCGGGGGGTACGGCCTGACCGGCACCCGGGGGTGCGGTGGACGTGCGCCCGGTCACAGCCCCGATACCGATGCGGGTCCGGGGCACCCGGCATGGCACCCTTAGACCTGCGCAAGTCTTAGGCGTCGATTTGGACACGGGTTCGAGGAGCGGTCACAGTGCAGCGCTGGCGTGGCTTGGAGGACATCCCCCAGGACTGGGGGCGCAGCGTCGTCACCATCGGTTCCTACGACGGCGTCCACCGCGGCCACCAGCTGATCATCAAGCATGCCGTCGACCGCGCCCGCGAGCTGGGCGTCCCGGCCGTCGTCGTCACCTTCGACCCGCACCCCAGCGAGGTCGTCCGCCCCGGCAGCCACCCGCCGCTGCTGGCCCCGCACCACCGCCGTGCCGAGCTGATGGCGGACCTGGGCGTGGACGCGGTCCTCATCCTCCCCTTCACCACCGAGTTCTCCAAGCTCTCGCCCGCCGAGTTCGTGGTGAAGGTCCTGGTGGACAAGCTGCACGCGAAGGCGGTCGTGGAGGGCCCGAACTTCCGCTTCGGCCACAAGGCGGCCGGCAACGTCGAGTTCCTCGCAGAGCAGGGCAAGATCTACGACTTCGAGGTCGAGGTCGTCGACCTGTACGTCACCGGCGAGGCGGGCGGCGGACAGCCGTTCTCCTCGACCCTGACCCGCCGCCTGGTCGCCGAGGGCGACGTCGAGGGCGCCCGCGAGATCCTGGGCCGCCCGCATCGCGTGGAGGGCGTGGTCGTCCGCGGCGCCCAGCGCGGCCGCGACATGGGGTTCCCGACGGCCAACGTCGAGACCCTCCCGCACACCGCCATCCCCGCCGACGGCGTGTACGCCGGCTATCTGCACGTCGCGGGCGAGGCCATGCCGGCCGCGATCTCCGTCGGCACGAACCCGCAGTTCGACGGCACCGAGCGCACGGTGGAGGCGTACGCCATCGACCGCGTCGGCCTCGACCTGTACGGCCTGCACGTCGCCGTCGACTTCCTCGCCTACGTGCGCGGCCAGGCGAAGTTCGACACGCTGGAGGCCCTGCTGGAGCAGATCGCCGCGGATGTGAAGCGGTGCCGCGAGATCGTGGCGGCGGAGGGGTAGGCCTGCGGCGGTGCTACGAAGCGACAGGGCGGCCGGTGCGCTGAGCACCGGCCGCCCTGTCGCTTGCCTACTGCCGCTTGCCTACTGCTGCGGATAGCCGGGCTGCGGCTGCTGCTGCCCCTGCGGCGGCTGGGGGTAGCCGTACGGCTGGCCAGGCTGCTGCGGCGGGTACGGCTGCTGGCCCGGCGCCGCCTGGGGGTAGGGCTGCTGACCCGGTGCCTGCGGGTACGGCGGCTGTCCCTGCTGGGGCGGGTAGGGCTGCGGCGGCCCGGTGTACAGCTCCTGGCCGGGGGCCTGCGGATAGGGCTGGCCCGGCATCGGCTGGCCCGGCATCGGCGGGGCGGCCACCGGCGGCGGGTTGCCGTCGCTGGTCCACAGCCCGTGCGCCTGCTGGTGCCGTACGAAGTCCTCGGCGACCATCGCGGCGAGGTTGAAGTACGCCTCGCGCGTCCGCGGCCGCATCATGTCGAGGTCGACCTCGGCACCGGCGGCCAGATGTTCGTCGAAGGGCACGACCACGACCCCTCGGGTCCGCGTCTCGAAGTGGGACACGATGTCCTCGACCTTGATCATCTTGCCGGTCTCGCGGACCCCGGAGATGACCGTGAGCGACCGGGAGACCAGGTCGGCGTACCCGTGCGCGGACAGCCAGTCCAGTGTCGTACTGGCGCTGCTCGCGCCGTCCACGGACGGCGTGGAGATGATGATGAGCTGGTCGGCAAGGTCGAGCACCCCGCGCATGGCGCTGTACAGCAGACCGGTGCCCGAGTCGGTCAGGATGACCGGGTACTGCCGGCCGAGCACGTCGATCGCGCGCCGGTAGTCCTCGTCGTTGAACGTGGTCGAGACGGCCGGGTCCACGTCGTTGGCGATGATCTCCAGACCGGAGGGCGCCTGCGAGGTGAACCGCCGGATGTCCATGTAGGAGTTCAGGTACGGGATCGCCTGCACGAGGTCGCGGATGGTGGCACCCGTCTCCCGGCGCACCCGCCGCCCGAGCGTGCCGGCGTCCGGGTTGGCGTCGATGGCGAGGATCTTGTCCTGCCGCTCGGTGGCGAGGGTGGAGCCGAGTGCGGTGGTCGTGGTCGTCTTGCCGACGCCGCCCTTGAGGCTGATGACCGCGATCCGGTAGCAGGACAGCACCGGGGTGCGGATCAGCTCCAGCTTGCGCTGCCGCTCAGCCTCCTCCTTCTTGCCGCCGAGCTTGAACCGGCCGCCCGCCGCCGCGGGCCGTCCGCTCTTCGCCTTCTGCTTCTTGTTGTTCAGCAGCCGGTCCGAGGACAGCTCCACGGCGGCCGTGTAACCGAGCGGCGCGGCGCCGGGGTTGGTCGGCTGCCGCTGGTCGTGCTGGACGGCCTGCGGCCATGCCCCGCCGGCTCGCGGGTCCACCGGGGCGTGGGGGGCCTGCGGGACCTGCGGCGCTTGGTCGGCTGCCGGTGCGCCGCCCGGTGCCTGCGGCGGCTGCGGGAATCCGTAACCGCCGGGCTGGGGCTGGGCGTTGGGGGTGCCGGGCTGCGGGGCGGGGGGCTGCGGGAAGCCGTAACCACCCGGCTGGGGCTGGGGCTGGGGCTGGGGCTGGGCGTTCGGGGTGCCGGGCTGGGGGAAGCCGTAACCTCCCGCCGTGTTGGGGCCGTTGGGGCCGTTGGGGTTGGGCTGGGGTGCGGGGGGCTGCGGGAAGCCGTAGCCGCCCGCCGCGGCGGGCCCCGTCGGGTTCTGCTGCGGTCCCGGGCCCGCCGCCGGCTGCCCGGAGGCGTTCGGCTGACCGGGCTGACTGGGCTGGCCGGGCTGCGGCGCCGTGGGCACGCCGGGCTGGTTCGGCTGGTTCGCCGGGTTCGGCTGGTTCCAGGCGGCGGGCGCGGGCTGGGGTGCCTGCGGCTGGAAGGGCGGCTGCTGGCCGGATCCGTCACCGGGGCTCTGCGCGGCCGACGGCTGCGGCCGGCCGGGCATCGGGCCGGGCTGTTGCTGCGCGGGCCACTGGGCCGCCGGAGCGGGCGCCGCGGGCTGGTAGGAGGGCGGCAGCGGAGGCACCCCGCTCTGCGGCGCGGGCGGAGGCGCCCAGCCGGGCCGGGCGTCCTGGACGGGAGCGGGGGGCACGGTGTCCTGGGGCGCGCCGGCCTGCGCGGTGCCGTCCGGCTGGGCGCCGTTCTCCGCGTCCTGCGCGGCCGCGTCCGTGGCCCCGGTGCCGTCGGCCTCGGCGTCGCCGGACTTGGTGTCGTCGGACTTGGTGTGCTCGGACTCGACATCGTCGGACTGGGCGTCGTGGGCGGAACCCTCCCGGGCGCCGTCCGTGTCCCCGGCCTCGGCACCGGTGTCGCCCTCGGCCGTGTCGCCGGCCTGAGCCTTGCTCGCGCCCTCGCCTTCGCTGCTGTCCTCATGCGCGTCGGCAGCGGAGACCACCGCGTCCTGCCCGGAACCGGCGTCGGCCCCGGAGCCGGCTTCCCCGGAGGCCATGTCCGCGGACCCCGCGTCCGACTGCTCCTCCGCGCCTTCGGCACCCTCGGCGGAGCCCTCCGGCGCGGACGCCTCGGACGCGTCGCCCTCGGCACCGGCGGAGCCCGTGGCCGTACCCGCCGTACCCGCAGTGGAGCCCTCGTCGTCGGCGCCGGTCCGGATCGCGGCGGCGCGCTCGGCGATCTCCGCGATCTCGCGCTTCAGGGCCACGGCGGAGAACCGCATGGTGGCCCCGCTCTCCAGGTCCCCGTTGCTCGGCTCCGGCTCGGCGGCGGGCGCCGGAGCCTGCGGCGGGGTCTGCGGCGCCTGCTGGGCGGCCTGTGCCTGCTGAGCCGGTTGGGCGGCCTGCGGCTGCTGCGCCTCGAACCCCTCCGGCAGCCGCGGCATCGGTACGGGATTCCCGACGGGCGGCGTGGGCGGCGCGGGCGGCACGGGCCCGGCGTAGGGGGCGCCCTGGGTCGGCGGAGCCAGGGTGTAGGAAGAGTCCTGGGCTGGCGCGGGAGGCGGGGGATAGGGAGTGCCCTGGGCCGGCGCGGGAGGCGGGGTGAAGGCAGCGCCCTGGGCCGGCGGCGCGGGCGGGGTGTAGGGGGCGTCGTGCGCCGACGGGGGTGGCGGGGGCGCCGGAGCCGGCGCAGACGTACCGGACGAGCCCTGCGCGTTCTGCGTGTACCAGGCGGGCGGCGCGTAGTCGATGGTGAACTCGCCCGTCATCTCGATGGCGGACTCCGCGTCGGTCTGGTCGTCGTCGGGTGTGTCCCAGCCCCCGCGGATCCCGTCCCGATCGCTGTTCACAGTTCCTCCTGGTGTGGTCGAACACCCTCATGCCGTGTCGGGGCGACCGAGTTGTGTCGTTCCGAGTCGTCCGTGGTCGTTCGGGGCAGCCCGATCCGGCGGTTCTCCCCCCGGGGCGCCGACGTCCGGTCCACGGGTCGTGTCATCGTGCCCCGTCCCAGCCTAATCACCACCAGCCGTACCTCGGCAGGCCCGCCTGCCTCCGAGCACCTGCCCGCCGGCTCACAGGGCGCTCCGAACTGCCGCAACCACCCCATGGCTTGCCCGGCGAATTAGGCACTAATCGGCAGGCAAGCGACGAACCAGGAATGCCGGCAGCTCGAACAAAAGGGGCATGGCGGGCGGTTCAGTCCATCCGGCGTGGTGTGCCCAACAATCCGATCTCGGCGTCGGTGGGTTGGGTCAGCACGTACTGCCGGTCACGATCCGTGCACCACAGGGTGACGCCGTCGGGCAGTGCCGGAAGTGACTCCACCTCGGCGCGCGTCAGCCCCATGGTGCGACCCAGTTCTGCGGCTTCGTCCGGTGAAACCCGCTGGATTCCGGCCAGCCGGGCCTGGCGCAGCAGCCGGGGCGCGACCGGGCTGAGATACGGCAGCAGGGTCAGCACCGACTGCCAGGACCCGGACACCACGCGTCCGCGCGGGGGCCGCATGCCACAGTCCCGCACCACCAGCACGGGTGTGCCGGCGGAGGCACCCTGTGGCGGCACGCGACCGACGTCGTACACGGACAGTCCGTTCTGCCCGCCTCCCATGGCGTGCACCATCTGCATCCAGGCCTGCGGCCGGCCG
The DNA here is from genome assembly GCF_053597455.1 of Streptomyces sp. NPDC001393. Classification (NCBI taxonomy): domain Bacteria; kingdom Bacillati; phylum Actinomycetota; class Actinomycetes; order Kitasatosporales; family Streptomycetaceae; genus Streptomyces; species Streptomyces sp. NPDC001393. Next base: position 16,585 of record NZ_JBSFIH010000012.1, on the reverse strand, counting down.
GTCTCGACCGCGACCCGGGCGCCCGTGGCCGCGCAGCGCAGCGCCAGCACCTGTGCGGTCCACAGGCCGCCGATGAGCACGACGTCGTACGGCGTCGGCCGGTTGATGCCCAGTACGGCCGGCTGGCCCTCGGCGTCGACCCCCGCCACCACGCCGTCGTCCCCGATGGGCAGGGTGAGCGCGTCCAGGTGCTGCACGGCCAGCGCGTGCCGGCCGTGCCGGGGCCCGATCAGGCCCAGTCCGTGTCGCAGCAGTTCGACCGCCCGGCGCGGACCGGACGCCACCGGGGCCTTTGTGTCCGGCGGGGAGGACATCGCCGGAATCGTCGTCACCGCGCACCTCCGAGCGGCAGTGTGGCCAGCATGCCCGGCAGTTGTTCCCGGTCGAGGCGGGCCAGGCCGGCCCCCGCCTGCCGGGCGGCGCTCTCCAGCGCGCGCCGCGCCGCCACGAGTTCGTCGTCGCTGCGCCCGGTCACCCGCAGATGAGCGGACAGTGCCACTTCCTGCCGCTCGCCGTGCGTGAGCGTGAGGCTGAACGTGGTCGCGAGGGCCGGTGTCGCGGTGACCCGGGCGACGAAGTGGGGGAACGACTCGCCCCGCCCACCGCCCAGTTGGGGCCAGCGCCTGATCCAGTACGTCGTGTGCCGGCGGTTGTCGCAGCGCCAGCTGCGCCCGGACTCCTCCGTACGCCGCTCCCGGGTCTCGCCGCGCCCGGCCTCGGCAGTGACCAGCGGGTTGGCGCAGGCGGAGGTGGCCAGCGCGGCGACCAGTTCCTCTTCGTCGAGCACGCGCGCCCGGAACCCGGCGCCGGTCAGCCGGCTCGCGAGATGGTCCGCGCTCCGCGCGACGCACTTCTGCGCACCGAGCAGACCACCACCGCGCGCGGCCACCGCCTCCGCGCACAGCTCCGGGTCGAGCTTCAGGGCGATCCAGGTGATGCGCACCGCCGGGGCACCCGTCTGCTCCTGCAGCGGAAGGTAGTTGGAAACGGCGACGGACTGCTGGGGCAGGTGCAGCGCGGGCGCCGGCTGGGTGTGCAGGGCGGGTTCGCACTCGAGGGGGGTACGGGCGCGGGCTCGGTACCGGTGGTGTCGCCGCATCGGCGGCCCGCCGCTGCCGCGCCTTCAATACCCTTGCCGTGGCCAGCCATTCGGGCTAGGACCGTCCCCGGCACCGGATGAACGCGAGCGCGGCTACCGCGAGTTCCGGCAGTACAAGCCGTTGCAGGCGGAACGAACCGGACTCCAGCGGAATCCTCACCGTTCGCTGGAATTCCGCCCCTGAGCAAGGCGCTTGGGAGTCCAGACACCGTACCCGCGCCACGGAGCGGATCAGACACCAGGCATAGTAGGGGTCGATCCGACAGCGGAGAACGGAGACAGTGGTCTCCGGCCGTCATCCGGACGGCACACGGGGAGAGACAGGGCAGATGGCATCTCGGCGGGAGCAACTCAACGCCTGCACCTTTGCGAAGCAGCGCATGCTCGCGGCCTTCGTCCAGCCTTCCTCGGACGGCTCCGAGGAGGGATCTCCCAAGCCCTTGCGGGCGATCCTGCCCAGGAGGCGCATCGAGGCTCAGGCCCGCCGCGGCCACGAAATCCCGGTCGGGCTCGTCGGCGGCTGTGCGCTCGCCTCCTGCGCCGTGCTCTATACCGGGCAGGTCGCCCCGCTCCTGGCGGCCGGACTCGGTTCACTCGTCCTGCTCGGCCTCGGCCTGGCGCTCGCTGTGTTCGACGTGTACGCGACCGCCCGCGCGATGACCAGCAAGTGACCGGGGCCGGCATCGTCGGCCTCCCGGCCCCGTCAGTGACAGCGAGGAAAAGGATTCGGCACCGTGAGCTTCGGCCCGCCCCCGTCCATATACACCCAGTCCGCATTGGCCGTGGACCAGTCCCGGGCCAGGCGGCGTAGGCGCATCATCAGCGGGGTCGCCGCGGTGGTGGTCGCCATGGTGTGCCTCGGCGCGGGACTGTTCTGGTACCACTCGGCCGGCCGGACGAAGGGGCAGCCCGACGTCGGGGCGGTCAAGCAGGCCCCGGACGACATACGCAGGACCATGGAGAAGGTGCCCGTCTCACCGGAGGGCCAGGTCGTCGTCAAACACAATGAGGGAGGCCTCACCCGCGGCCAGCAGCGGATTGCGCCCGCCACCTGGGTCACGGGCAGGATCGTCGCGCGGGCCCTCGCCGACCGTATCGAGGGCTACAAGATCGAGCCCCACCCCGACTGGGACGCGAAGGCATGGACTCTCCAACTCGGCGGCCATGTCTGCGCCGTGAGCCGCGACGTGACCGCCGACGGCCGGACCGCCGTCGCCATCGAGCCCGGTCGCACCGACTCCCCCCAGTACGGTGTCTGTGACGAGGTGCTCATGGTCGACCTCGGCACCGGCAAGAAGCTGTGGCAGCAGAAGGTGCCGAAGGCCAACGCCGCCTCCATCATCGGCACCAACATCTCCCTGACCCGGGGCGTCGTGGCCATCGCCTGGGACGAGGGGTCGGTGGCGTACGACATGAACGGCGGCAAGCGGCTGTGGGACACGTCCGCCACGTCCCGGTGCCACGACTCGGCGTACGTCGGTGGCGGGGCCCTGCTGGCCCTCGTCAAGTGCGGCGAGTCCGGCAACGCCACCTATCGGGTGGAGAAGCTCGAGCCGCGCACCGGCAAGACCCTGTGGCGCTACTCGGTCAGCAACGGTCTGCGGGACATCTACCTGCCCTCGGCCGACCCGCCCGTGATCGCCGTCGAGGCGGGGGACTACCAGGTCACGGACCTGATCACGCTTGATCCGAAGAATGGCGAGCGGCTGGCCACCATCTCGATGAACGGCTACGACCCCAAGTGCGGCGGCAACGTCGAGGGTTACTTCGACGCCGTCGACAAGTGCTACGGCATGGTGGTCGGCCGCGACCGAGTCTTCGTCATGAGCAAGGACACCGCAGACCTCACCCGACAGCCCGAGAACAAGATCACGGCCTTCGGCCTCACGAAGGGCACCGCCGTCGCCACATTCGAGGGCCGGCTCTTCCAGCAGGTCGTCCCGGTCCGCATGAACGGTGATGATCTGATCGTTTTTCGTTCCACCGAGGACGACGTCCAGCCGGCCGCCGTGGTGGACTGGGACCCTCGGACCGACAAGGAGACCCCGTACCTCCTGTTCCACCTCCCGCAGAACGACGAGGGTGAACTCGGCGACCCGGAGCAGTCGGACATCCTCTATGAACAGGGACAGGCCTTCTTCGCCCGCCGCGTGCTGACACCCGACGACGTCCACCCGAAGGACCCGGTGTTGTCGGTGATCGGAGTGGGCAGTGCGGGGCTGAAGCACTGACATGGGAGAGGGTGCGGCACGCACGCGTGCCGCACCCTCTCCCATGCTCTGCTCACTGAGCCGCCAGCCCCCCGTTGCGCTCCGTGGGCTCCAGATCGAACTCCCCGTCCCGTGCCCCCAGTACGAACGCCCGCCACTCCGCCTCGGTGTAGCGCAGCACGGTGTCGTGGTCCAGGGAGGAGCGCATCGCCACCGCCCCGCCGGGCAGGTACGCGATCTCGACCCGCTCCTCGTGCTCCTCCGTGCCCGGGGCGCAGTGCCACTCGACGCCGGAGATGTCGAGCGCGTACAACTCGTCCCGCTCCCGCTCCTTGCGTGCCCTGAGTTCCTTGTCGTCAACGTCGGCCATCGCGGCTGTCGTCCTTCCCTGAGTGCCGGCGAGCAGTGCAACTCACCCTACTGGCCCGGATTCCCGCTGATCAGCGGTTCGGACGACGTGGACCCCGGCACCGTCGCCCGCCCGAGCGCCAGTACGACCGAGCACATATGACCGAGCGGATACGCCGGATACGACCGAGCACATACCTGCCCTGGTGCAGCCCGCTGTGCGCCGTCACCGGGCACGTCAGCGCCGCCGGCTGGACGGCCGTCGCCTTCCCGAGCCGGAAGAGCGACCAGGGCGAGGCCGGCTCGGTGTGGGCCCACAGGCGCTTGCCGTGCGTCATGTCGCAGGCGGCCGAACCCTGGTCCCAGGCCACGACGACCGCGCCGTCGGTCAGCGTCACGTTGACGCCCGTGGCGGGCTGGTCTCCGCTGGTCGATGAGGGCGAGCCGGTCGCAGGGCCCGCGTCTTCGCCCGTACCGGTCGCGCGCGGTGGACCTACCCGGTGGACCAGGGCATCACCGATGCCCACCTGGTCTCCTCCCGGCCGGCCGTACTCGCCCTCGCCGCGGGCGACGACCTCGTCACCGGCCTGATCTCCCTCGACGAGCACGGCAGGACCCTCGCCCGGATCAAGCTGGACCCCGAGCACCAGACCCTCGCCTGCGACCAGGCCTTCAGCGCGGTCGTCGAAGGCTGCCGCACGGTCGTCGTGGGTGACAGCCGGGCCTTTCTCGCCACCGACCACGGAATCGACGCCTTACTGCTGTTCGGCGCGGAGGCCGACGACCTCGCCGGGATGGGCGACCCGGCCGAGGACGACGTCTTCTGCGAGCACGGCGGCTGTTCTACGCGGCGACGCGATTGCGCGGACCGACCACCAAGGGCGACACGGGCAGCACCACCAACGTCGCCGCCGACGTCGGGCCGGCGGCCTCCTGAGGCGCGCCGGAGGCCGCCCATCGCCGCAGGAGCCCCCGTCCAGGGCCACCGCGCGACCCTGGTACCCTGGCTGACGGCCGTTCGTGTACGCACCCCCGGAGCCCTCTGTGAAGGTTCTGGAGGCCGCGCCCAGCGGATCCCGCCTCCCGAGTAACGGAAGCTCCCCCGAGACGCAGACCGGGGGCACTCGGAGGCACTCAACAGACTATGAGGAGTACGCGTGTCGCTCGACGCCGCTACGAAGAAGCAGATCATCGCCGAGTTCGGTACCAAGGAGGGTGACACCGGCTCCCCCGAGGTCCAGGTCGCTCTGCTCTCCCGTCGGATCTCCGACCTGACGGAGCACCTCAAGACCCACAAGCACGACCACCACTCCCGCCGTGGCCTGCTGATCCTCGTCGGTCAGCGCCGCCGCCTTCTGCAGTACCTGGCGAAGAAGGACATCCAGCGCTTCCGTGCGCTGGTCGACCGCCTCGGCATCCGCCGTGGTGCGGCGGGCGCCAAGTAAGACGCCGTGAAGGGAGCGGTTCCCGGTAGCAGATCCGGGGGCCGCTCCCTTCGTCGTACTTGCGGAAACGTGCGGAGTGTCACTCACGCTTTGTAGTGTGGTAGCACAACGCAATACGTACGACACAGAACGACGTACGGCACAGAACGACGTACAACCAGAACGAGGAGAAGCGCACCTCGCCGCCGCCGGTCCTCGGTAGTGGCCCCCGGGGGGAAGCGAGCCCCGGGTGCTTCGATCGAAGACCGGCCCGCACCAGACGGCGCGCTTCTCCACCGCCGTCCCCCTGCCACACGGGCAGCCAAGGGACGAAAGACGATATGTAACGGAGAAAACGCTAGTGGAGAACGAGACCCACTACGCCGAGGCCGTCATCGACAACGGCGCCTTCGGCACCCGCACCATCCGATTCGAGACGGGCCGCCTGGCCAAGCAGGCCGCCGGTTCCGCCGTGGCGTACCTGGACGACGACACCATGGTGCTGTCGGCCACCACCGCCTCCAAGAACCCCAAGGACCAGCTCGACTTCTTCCCGCTGACGGTGGACGTCGAGGAGCGCATGTACGCCGCCGGGAAGATCCCCGGCTCCTTCTTCCGCCGTGAGGGCCGGCCCTCCGAGGACGCCATCCTCACCTGCCGCCTCATCGACCGCCCGCTGCGCCCGTCCTTCCGGAAGGGCCTGCGCAACGAGATCCAGATCGTCGCCACGATCATGGCGCTCAACCCCGACCACCTGTACGACGTCGTGGCGATCAACGCCGCGTCCGCGTCCACGCAGCTGGCCGGTCTGCCCTTCTCCGGCCCGATCGGCGGCGTCCGCGTCGCGCTGATCCGCGGTCAGTGGGTCGCCTTCCCGACGCACACCGAGCTCGAGGACGCCGTCTTCGACATGGTGGTCGCCGGCCGCGTCCTGGAGGACGGCGACGTCGCGATCATGATGGTCGAGGCCGAGGCCACCGAGAAGACCATCAAGCTGGTCGAGGGCGGCTCCGAGGCGCCGACCGAGGAGGTCGTCGCCGCAGGTCTGGAGGCCGCCAAGCCCTTCATCAAGGTCCTGTGCCGCGCCCAGGCCGACCTGGCCGCCAAGGCCGCCAAGCCGGTCGGCGAGTTCCCGATCTTCCTGGACTACCAGGACGACGTACTCGAGGCCCTGACCGCCGCGGTCAAGCCCGAGCTCGCCCAGGCGCTCACCATCGCCGGCAAGCAGGAGCGCGAGGCCGAGCTGGACCGCGTCAAGGGTCTCGCCGCCGAGAAGCTCCTGCCGGAGTTCGAGGGCCGCGAGAAGGAGATCTCCGCCGCGTACCGCTCGCTGACCAAGGCCCTGGTCCGTGAGCGCGTCATCAAGGAGAAGAAGCGCATCGACGGCCGTGGCGTGACGGACATCCGTACGCTCGCCGCCGAGGTCGAGGCCATCCCGCGGGTGCACGGCTCCGCGCTGTTCGAGCGTGGCGAGACCCAGATCCTGGGCGTCACCACCCTGAACATGCTCCGCATGGAGCAGCAGCTGGACACGCTCTCCCCGGTGACCCGCAAGCGCTACATGCACAACTACAACTTCCCGCCGTACTCCACCGGTGAGACCGGCCGCGTCGGCTCCCCGAAGCGCCGCGAGATCGGCCACGGCGCCCTCGCCGAGCGCGCGCTCGTGCCGGTGCTGCCGACGCGCGAGGAGTTCCCGTACGCGATCCGCCAGGTGTCCGAGGCCCTCGGCTCCAACGGCTCGACGTCCATGGGTTCGGTCTGCGCCTCCACCATGTCGCTGCTGAACGCCGGTGTGCCGCTGAAGGCCCCGGTCGCCGGTATCGCCATGGGTCTGATCTCGCAGGAGATCGAGGGCGAGACGCACTACGTCACCCTCACCGACATCCTCGGTGCCGAGGACGCCTTCGGTGACATGGACTTCAAGGTCGCCGGCACGAAGGACTTCGTGACCGCCCTCCAGCTCGACACCAAGCTGGACGGCATCCCGGCCTCCGTCCTGGCCGCGGCCCTCAAGCAGGCCCGCGACGCGCGTCTGCACATCCTCGACGTGATGATGGAGGCCATCGACCGTCCGGACGAGATGTCCCCGCACGCCCCGCGGATCATCACCGTCAAGATCCCGGTCGACAAGATCGGCGAGGTCATCGGCCCCAAGGGCAAGATGATCAACCAGATCCAGGAGGACACGGGCGCCGAGATCACCATCGAGGACGACGGCACGATCTACATCGGTGCCGCCGACGGCCCCTCCGCCGAGGCTGCCCGCGCCACGATCAACGGCATCGCCAACCCGACGATGCCCGAGGTCGGCGAGCGCTACCTCGGTACGGTCGTGAAGACGACCACCTTCGGTGCGTTCGTCTCCCTGCTGCCCGGCAAGGACGGTCTGCTGCACATCTCGCAGATCCGCAAGCTCGCCGGCGGCAAGCGCGTGGAGAACGTCGAGGACGTCCTCGGCGTGGGCCAGAAGGTCCAGGTCGAGATCGCCGAGATCGACTCCCGCGGCAAGCTCTCCCTCGTTCCGGTGATCGAGGGCGAGGAAGGCAACGAGTCTGACAAGGACGACGCCGAGCAGTGACGTCCCGTAGCTCCAAGGTGACGGCCCGCCCCTCTTCGGAGGCGCGGGCCGTCGCCCGTACCCAAACCCTCATCAAGGGCCAGAACGGCATCGGCACGGTCCGCAAGACCACCCTCCCCGGCGGCCTGCGCATCGTCACCGAGACCCTGCCCTCGGTCCGCTCCGCGACCTTCGGCATCTGGGCGCACGTAGGCTCCCGCGACGAGACCCCGGCCCTGAACGGCGCCACGCACTACCTGGAGCACCTGCTCTTCAAGGGCACGTCGACACGCAGCGCGCTGGACATCTCCTCCGCCATCGACGCCGTCGGCGGCGAGATGAACGCGTTCACGGCCAAGGAGTACACGTGCTACTACGCGCGCGTGCTCGACACCGACCTGCCGCTCGCCATCGACGTGGTCTGCGACATGCTGACCGGCTCGCTCATCCTGGAGGAGGACGTCGACGTCGAGCGCGGCGCGATCCTCGAAGAGATCGCCATGACCGAGGACGACCCGGGCGACTGTGTGCACGACCTGTTCGCGCACACCATGTTCGGCAACAACGCCCTGGGCCGCCCCGTCCTCGGCACGGTCGACACGGTCAACACCCTCACCGCCGACCGCATCCGTCGCTTCTACCGCAAGCACTACGACCCGACCCACCTCGTGGTCGCCTGTGCCGGCAACATCGACCACAACAAGGTCGTACGACAGGTCCGCGCGGCCTTCGACAAGGCGGGCGCCCTGACGAACCCGGACGCGCTGCCCATCGCCCCGCGCGACGGCAGCCGTACGATCCGCACGGCCGGCAAGGTCGAGCTGCTCGGCCGCAAGACCGAGCAGGCGCACGTCGTCCTCGGCATGCCCGGCATCGCCCGCTCCGACGACCGCCGCTGGGCCATGGGCGTGCTCAACACCGCCCTCGGCGGCGGCATGTCCTCCCGCCTCTTCCAGGAGGTCCGGGAGAAGCGGGGCCTGGCCTACAGCGTGTACTCGTACACCTCGGGCTTCGCCGACTGCGGCCTGTTCGGCGTGTACGCCGGCTGCCGGCCGAGCCAGGTGCACGACGTGCTGAAGATCTGCCGCGACGAACTCGACCACATCGCAGCCAACGGCCTGACCGACGACGAGATCGCCCGCGCCATCGGCCAGCTCCAGGGCTCCACCGTGCTCGGCCTGGAGGACACCGGCGCGCTGATGAACCGTATCGGCAAGAGCGAGCTGTGCTGGGGCGAGCAGATGTCCGTCGACGACATGCTGGACCGGATAGCGGCGGTCACCCCGGACGAGGTCCGCTCGGTCGCCCGCGACATCCTGGGACAGCGCCCGTCGCTGTCGGTCATCGGCCCGCTGAAGGACAAGCAGGCCGCACGGCTGCACGACGCCGTCGCCTAATCACTCCCGTAAGGAAGCACAAGAGATGAGCAAGCTGCGCGTGGCGGTCCTCGGTGCCGGGGGCCGGATCGGATCCGAGGCGGTCAAGGCGGTCGAAGCCGCCGAGGACATGGAGCTGGTCGCCGCCCTCGGCCGGGGCGACAAGCTCCAGACCCTGGCGGAGACAGGCGCCCAGGTCGCCGTGGAGCTGACGACCCCGGACTCCGTCATGGACAACCTCGACTTCTGTGTGCACCACAGCATCCACGCCGTCGTCGGTACGACCGGCTGGACCGAGGAACGCCTCGCGCGGCTGACGGGCTGGCTCGCCGAGTCCCCGGAGACCGGCGTGCTCATCGCGCCGAACTTCTCCATCGGCGCGGTCCTGACGATGAAGTTCGCGCAGATCGCCGCACCGTACTTCGAGTCCGTCGAGGTCGTCGAGCTGCACCACCCGAAGAAGGTGGACGCGCCGAGCGGTACGGCCACGCGCACCGCTCAGCTCATCGCCGAGGCCCGCAGGGCCGCCGGTACGGCCCCGGCGCCGGACGCCACGGTGACGGCCCTGGACGGCGCGCGGGGCGCCAGTGTCGACGGGATCCCCGTCCACGCCGTACGGCTGCGCGGGCTCCTGGCCCACCAGGAGGTGCTGCTCGGCGGCGAGGGCGAGACCCTGACCATCCGCCACGACTCCCTGCACCACAGCAGCTTCATGCCGGGCATCCTGCTCGGCGCCCGCCGCGTGGTGACCACTCCGGGCCTGACCTTCGGCCTGGAGCACTTCCTGGACCTGAGCTGAGACAGACCCTCCGATGCGCGCGAAGATCACCTACCTCGTCACGGCCGCCGTCCTGGTCTTCTACTTCGTCCTGGTCGGCAGCCGCGGCGTCATGCTCATCCAGTCCGGTACGGCCGTCACCGTCACCTTCGGGGTCGCGGTGCTGATCCTGCCGGTCATCGGCCTGTGGTTCCTGTGGAAGAACACCCAGTTCGTCCGCAGGGCCAACGCCCTGGCCGCCGAACTCGACGCCGCGGGCGGCCTGCCGGTGGACGAGCTGAAGCGGCTGCCCAGCGGCCGGATCGACCGCGACTCGGCCGACGAGGTCTTCGCCAGGCGCAAGGCCGAGACCGAGGCGTCCCCCGACGACTGGCGCTGCTGGTTCCGCCTCGCCGTCGCCTACCACGACGCCCGCGACACCCCCCGCGCGCGCAAGGCGATGCAGAGGGCCATCGCCCTGCACGACGGCAAGGCGGTCGAGGCCTGAGCAGGCCGGGCGAAGCCGGCCGAGGGCCGGCAGTCGCCGGCGGGGAGCGGGCCGCATCGATATGCGTCTACCCGCGGTGCGCGGGCGCCACCAGCCACAACGGTGGCGCACACGATCGACGGCGTCTCACGGCCCTGCCGGCGAAGCGCTCGGGCCCCGACTCTCATCGCCCGGGAATGCTGCCCCCGCCGTCCACGCCGAGCTGCTGCCCGGTGACGAAACCGGCGTCCTCGCTCAGCAGGAAGGCGATCGCCGCGGCTACCTCCTCCGGGCGGCCGAGGCGTCCCGCGGGGACGGAGCGCAGCACCCTGGCCTCGTCCGCACCGCCCACGGGGTGCGAGGCACGGAAGAGGTCGGTCTCCACCGGACCGGGAGCCACCGCGTTGACCGTCACCCCGTCCGCCGCCAACTCCAGCGCCCAGGTACGCGTCAGGCCCACCAGCGCGCTCTTGGCCGCCGCGTAGCTGCTGCGCCGGCGTGCGCCGTGCACGGAACGGCTCGTCACATTCACGATGCGGCCCCAGCCGCGCTCCCGCATCCCGCCGACGCAGGCCTGGGTGACCTGTACGGCGGCGCGCACGTTCAGGTCGTACACGGCCTGCAGGGCGTCGAGCGTGATCTCGCCCAGCGGTTCCGGCACCGCGATGCCGACGTTGTTGACGACCGCGTCCACGCGCTCCGTACGGGTCACGGTCTCCAGCAACTCGCGCGTGGCGTCCGCATCGGCGAGGTCGCAGGGGTGCAGCAGGCCCGGGAAACCATCGTCCGGGGCGCTGCGGGCGACCCCCAGCACGCGGTGTCCGAGGCCGGCGAGACGGTGTGCGGTGGCCAGGCCGATCCCCTTGGAGGCTCCGGTGATCAGCACGGTACGTCCGGACAACAGCGGTCTCCTCTCCTCGCGCGGACACGTCGGCCGAGCCTTTCACCCGCTCCCGTGCAGCACGCCCCGAACGCCGAAGGGGCCGCTCCGCAGCTCGCGCGGACCGGCCCCTTCGACGGCGCCCAGGGGTTCAGCGGTGGCGGTTCTCCGCAGCCCACGCCTCCACCGTGTCCGCGGCCCGGTCGAACGCGGCCGGGCGGCCCAGGAAGTCCAGGGTGTGTGTCGTCAGCAGGACAGGCGTGTCCTCGGCCGGCCGGTCCTGGCGGACGAGCGCCAGCGCCTGTCCCTGCACCGTCCGCGGCAGTCCCAGCCAGCGCACCGGCTGCTGCACCGTCCGCACCGAGACCACCCGCGCCCACGGCACCGTACGCGTCACCAGGAAGCCGACGTGGCGCAGCCCGCGCCCACTCACCCACACGCCCATGCGCAGCAGCCGCAGTGCGCCGGCGATGACCGCCAGGCCCCCGGTCAGGACCGCGCCGGCGGAGGACACCGAGCCGGTCAGGGCGATGGCCACCGCGGCGAACAGCACGAAGGAGGCGAGTAGCAGCACCAGCGCCGCCACAGCCACCCGCCAGGGACCGGGACGGTAGGGGCGCCGCCAGCGCTCCCGGTCGTCGAACGGCAGCGCGCTGTCGGAAGCGGCCTCGAATGTGCGGTCGGCGGTCAGGAAGGACAGGGGCACGGCTGGTCCTCACCTCATGCGTGCGTGGGCTGTGCCCGGTGAGGCTATCCGCCGCTGTTCCCGGCCACCACCCTGGGCGGCCGGACGGGGTCAGTGCCCCTGCGAGGCCTGGGACTGCTGCGTCGGTGTACTGGACGGCGTGGACATCGCCGGCATGGCGATGATCAGGGCCCCCACCAGCCCCGCGACGAGGGTGAGTCCCAGCAGCCAGTGCCCGGCTATCTGCCCGAAGGACGCCCGCGGCCGGGGCGGGGGAGTGACATTGCTGCGGAACCGGTCAGCCTCGGCCAGGAAGGCGAAGGGTACGGGCTCGCGCCGACGGAACATCGCGGGTACGTCTCCTTTCGGGATCAACGTTTTCGGCTCGAACGAGTGGGCCTCACCGATACAGACGCTCGAGTGACACAAAAGGTGCCCATGTCGGAAAAAATCCATGGTGAGATTTTTGAGGCCGGTACTGCCGTGGCTCGGCCGGGTACTGCCGTGGCCCCGGCGGGTGCCCCGTAAGGTGGGCGCGAACCACAGCTGTGATGGGAAGGACCCCAGACCCCGTGACCACCCCCGAGTCGCTCACGTTCCGCAGTGACGTCACCGTCGAGCTGGTGAAGTCCAGTGCTTCGGATGCCGACGTCCTCTTCGCCGCGCGGGTCTCCACCGCCGGCGAGCAGTCCCTGGACGAGCTGAAGAAGGACCCCGAGCGCTCCAAGGGGCTGATCAACTACCTGATGCGCGACCGGCACGGCAGCCCGTTCGAGCACAACTCGATGACGTTCTTCATCAGTGCCCCGATCTTCGTCTTCCGCGAGTTCATGCGGCACCGCGTCGGCTGGTCCTACAACGAGGAGTCCGGCCGCTACCGGGAGCTGGAGCCGGTCTTCTACGTCCCCGGCACCGACCGCAAGCTGGTCCAGGAGGGCCGCCCCGGCAAGTACGTCTTCGTCGAGGGCACCCCGGCCCAGCACGAAGCGGCCGGCGCCACCCTGCGGGAGTCGTACGAGCAGGCGTACGCCGCCTACCAGAAGATGCTCGCCGAGGGCGTCGCCCGCGAGGTCGCCCGCGCGGCCCTCCCCGTCGGCCTCTACTCCTCGATGTACGCCACCTGCAACGCCCGCTCCCTGATGCACTTCCTGGGCCTGCGCACCCAGCACGAGCTGGCCAAGGTGCCGTCCTTCCCGCAGCGGGAGATCGAGATGGTCGGCGAGAAGATGGAGGCGGAGTGGGCGAAGCTCATGCCGCTGACGTACGCCGCCTTCAATGCGAACGGGCGCGTGGCCCCGTAAGACCTGTAAGACCCGTAAGAAAGGCCTACGAAGCCCTGTTCCCCCACCAGGAACGGATGTACGGGTCAGCCTCGCGAAGTGTCCGTATTGCGGCATTTAGAGAAGTTCATCTAGCCTGATCAAACGGACCCGGCACTGCTTGAACCCCCGAGCAGGCAGTGCCGGGATCCGCATTTGTCCTGACTTTCCCGACCCCCCGAGGGCAGACCGCACAGGGAGCACCGAGTAGCGTGTTACCCATGGCTCCGACCTCGACTCCGCAGACCCCCTTCGGGCGGGTCCTCACCGCCATGGTCACGCCCTTCACGGCGGACGGCGCACTCGACCTCGACGGCGCGCAGCGGCTCGCCGCCCACCTGGTGGACGCAGGCAACGACGGCCTGATCATCAACGGCACCACCGGCGAGTCCCCCACCACCAGCGACGCGGAGAAATCGGACCTCGTACGAGCCGTCCTGGAGGCCGTCGGCGACCGCGCCCACGTCGTCGCCGGCGTCGGCACCAACAACACCCACCACAGCATCGAGCTGGCCCGCCAGGCCGAGCGCGACGGCGCACACGGCCTGCTGGTCGTCACGCCGTACTACAACAAGCCCCCGCAGGAGGGCCTGTACCGGCACTTCACCGCCGTCGCCGACGCCGCGGGCCTGCCGGTCATGCTGTACGACATCCCCGGCCGCAGCGGCGTCCCGATCAACACCGAGACCCTCGTCCGGCTCGCCGAACACCCCCGGATCGTCGCGAACAAGGACGCCAAGGGCGACCTCGGCCGCGCGAGCTGGGCCATCGCCCAGTCCGGCCTCGCCTGGTACTCCGGCGACGACATGCTGAACCTCCCGCTGCTCTCCGTGGGCGCGGTCGGCTTCGTCTCGGTCGTCGGCCACGTCGTCACCCCCGACCTGCGCGCTCTGGTCGACGCGTACGTCTCCGGCGACGTCGTCAAGGCCACCGAGATCCACCAGAAGCTGCTCCCGGTCTACACCGGTATGTTCCGCACCCAGGGCGTCATGACCACCAAGGCCGCGCTCGCCCTCCAGGGACTGCCCGCGGGCCCGCTGCGCTCGCCCATGGTCGAGTGCTCGCCCGAGGAGATCGCGCAGCTCAAGATCGATCTTGCCGCCGGCGGGGTACAGCTCTGACAACAGACTTGGCACCACACGGGCTTCACAACTGAAGAACAACAGAAGAAGCGGGCCACCGGTGCCCGCACCCCACAACGACAACTGCTTCTGCACGAACGTCTCACGCGCCACGTGCCCGACCGGTACGTGGCGCGTGTGGTGAGGAGAGTCTTTTGAGTCATCCGCATCCCGAACTCGGCCCGCCCCCGCCCCTCCCCGAGGGTGGTCTGCGGGTCACCCCGCTCGGCGGTCTCGGCGAGATCGGCCGGAACATGACGGTCTTCGAGTACGGCGGCCGCCTGCTGATCGTCGACTGCGGAGTGCTCTTCCCCGAGGAGGAGCAGCCCGGAATCGACCTGATCCTGCCGGACTTCTCGTCCATCCGGGACCGCCTCGACGACATCGAGGGCATCGTCCTCACGCACGGCCACGAGGACCACATCGGCGGTGTCCCCTTCCTGCTCCGCGAGAAGCCGGACATCCCGCTGATCGGCTCCAAGCTGACCCTCGCCCTGATCGAGGCCAAGCTCCAGGAGCACCGGATCCGCCCGTACACCCTCGAGGTGGCCGAGGGGCACCGCGAGCGCATCGGCCCCTTCGACTGCGAGTTCGTCGCCGTCAACCACTCCATCCCGGACGCGCTGGCCGTCGCCATCCGCACTCCCGCCGGCATGGCGGTGCACACCGGCGACTTCAAGATGGACCAGCTCCCGCTGGACAACCGCCTCACGGACCTGCACGCCTTCGCGCGCCTGAGCGAGGAGGGCATCGACCTCCTCCTCACGGACTCCACGAATGCCGAGGTCCCCGGCTTCACGCCGCACGAGCGCGACATCTCCAACGTCCTGCGGCAGGTCTTCGCCGGCGCCCGCAAGCGGATCATCGTCGCCAGCTTCGCCAGCCACGTCCACCGCATCCAGCAGATCCTGGACGCCGCCCACGAGTACGGCCGCCGGGTGGCCTTCGTCGGCCGCTCCATGGTCCGCAACATGGGCATCGCGCGAGACCTGGGGTACCTGAAGGTGCCCCCGGGTCTGGTCGTGGACGTGAAGACGCTGGACGACCTCCCGGACCACGAGGTGGTCCTGGTCTGCACGGGCTCCCAGGGCGAGCCGATGGCGGCGCTGTCGAGGATGGCGAACCGGGACCACCAGATCCGGATCGTCGAGGGCGACACGGTGATCCTGGCGTCCTCGCTGATCCCCGGCAACGAGAACGCGGTCTACCGCGTGATCAACGGCCTGACCCGCTGGGGCGCCAACGTCGTGCACAAGGGCAACGCCAAGGTGCATGTGTCCGGCCACGCGTCCGCGGGCGAGCTGCTGTACTTCTACAACATCTGCCGCCCGAGGAACCTCATGCCGGTCCACGGTGAGTGGCGACACCTGCGCGCCAACGCCGAGTTGGGCGCGCTGACGGGTGTCCCGCACGACCGGATCGTCATCGCCGAGGACGGCGTCGTGGTCGACCTGGTCGAGGGCAAGGCCAAGATCTCCGGCAAGGTCCAGGCGGGTTACGTGTACGTCGACGGCCTCTCCGTCGGCGATGTCGGCGAGCCGGCCCTCAAGGACCGCAAGATCCTCGGTGACGAGGGCATCATCTCCGTCTTCGTGGTCGTGGACTCGTCCACCGGCAAGATCACCGGCGGCCCGCACGTCCAGGCGCGCGGCTCCGGTATCGAGGACTCGGCCTTCGCCGACGTCATCCCGAAGATCACGGAGTCGCTGGAGCGCTCGGCCCAGGACGGCGTGGTGGAGCCGCACCAGCTCCAGCAACTCATCCGGCGCACCCTCGGCAAGTGGGTCTCGGACACCTATCGCCGCAGGCCGATGATCCTCCCTGTGGTCGTGGAGGTCTGACGGTCCGTCGGAGCTTCACCCGAGCGGGGCGCCTCGATTTGCATCGAGGCGCCCCACTCCAGTACGTTTACGGCTCCGCCCAACCGGGAACCCCAGCACTTCACGCGCTGGACACGGGTGCCCGGAGCGGGTGGGAAAACCGACTCAGAACTTCTGATAAAGTCGGAACCGCCGGAAAGGAAACCGCGAGAAAAAGCGGGAACCTGGAAAGCACCGAGGGAATCGGATCGAGAAAAGATCTGATAGAGTCGGAAACACCGAAGGGAAGCGCCCGGAGGAAAGCCCGAGAGGGTGAGTACGAAGGAAGCGATCGTTCCTTGAGAACTCAACAGCGTGCCAAAAGTCAACGCCAGATATGTTGATACCCCGTCTCCGGTCATCACGATCGGGGCGAGGTTCCTTTGAAATACACAGCGAGGACGCTGTGAACGGTCGGATCATTCCTCCGACTGTTCCGCTCCCGTGAAAAGCATTCACG